>JBBIUD010000063.1:0-7937 GCA_037440485.1 Chlorobiota bacterium | reverse complement strand
TTGTGTGTACTCTCGCACAGGGCGAGGGCGTGTATTTTGCGCCTGGTTGTGATAGTCATACGCTCTGAACTATCGGTGTGAAGGCTTCGGTAAAAACAGGCTATATTCTGGCTGCGACGCTGCTGGTGCTAACCGGTGCAGTGCTCTGGTTCGACGATGCTGTGATCGGCACCTTGCCGTCGCTGGAGCAACTGGAAAATCCCCCTCAGGAATATGCCACGCGAATCCTCGATCGCAATGGGCGCCTGATCGAAAGCTTCTTTGTAAAGCGTCGGCTCTACCTGCCGTACGACAGCATACCACCGGCATTTTTTCAAGCGCTGATCGCGACTGAAGATCGCCAATTCTACAACCATTGGGGAATCCATCTTTGGCGAATCATCAAAGCAACGGTGAAAAACATCCTAGTATTCCGCACAAAAGAAGGAGCCTCGACGATCACTCAGCAATTAGCGCGCAACCTGTACTTCAACCAGGAACCAACCCTTGCGCGCAAGCTCCGCGAAGCGATTACTGCCGTGCAAATCGAACACACTTACACCAAGAACGAAATTTTGGAAATGTACGCCAATACGGTCAACTTCGGTCGTGGGGCGTATGGGATTTATGTCGCCGCCCAAGAATACTTCGGGAAGCTACCCTCACACCTTAGCCCTGATGAGTGCGCGTATTTAGTTGCACTATTGAAAGCTCCGGCGACCTACGATGCGCAGACCAACTACGAACGTGCCCTTCGACGGCGGAACCTGGTTCTTGAGCTGATGGAAGAAGCTGGCTTTTTGACTGCAGAACGCCGTGCTGAGTACAGCCATCGACCGATTGCCCTGGCCAGTCAATCGTCGCTGGCTACTCGCTGGGGTTTGCTTGCGCCGCACTTTGTTGAGATGCTGCGAAAAAAACTCTCACGCGATCAGCGGCTGCAGAACGTTGATCTCTACCGTGATGGGTTGACCATTGAAACTACACTCGACGCGCGCATTCAACGCTACGCGGTCGAAGCAGCGCGCGAACAACTTGAGCAGTTCCAGCGGGAATTTGACCGTGTATGGTCGTGGGATGCCCACCGCGATTTGCTCAATGTAATTTTGACGAAAGCAGCACAATCGCATCCGCTCTACCTTGCAGCAGATACACCCGTGGCGCAAGATCGGGTTCTCGATTCGCTGCGCCGATCGAAAAGCTTTGTTGACTCGGTCAAACGTGCCGTAACGACGGTGCAATGTGGCATAGTAGTCCTTGAGCCGCGGACGGGTGCAATTGTCGCGATGGTCGGTGGCTCACCCTTAGCAATCGAGCGGGGGGCAGGCTCGCGCTACTCGCTCAACCATTGCACAGAGATACGCCGGCAGCCCGGTTCTGCCTTCAAGCCATTCGTCTATGCGGCAGCGCTCAACGACGGAACGATCACTCCGACAACCGTTGTGGATGCGTCGCCATTTACATACACGTTTGCCGATGGTCGCACATGGTCGCCACGTGGATCAGCGCACAGCGGAATGGTTGATATTGCCACAGCACTGAAGTTTTCGATCAATACGGTTGCCGCTCGGATCATTACGCAGTACACCACTCCGCAGCGTGTTGTCGCACTAGCTCGTAAAATGGGCATTACAACGCCGATGGATCCTTATCCGGCGATCGCGCTGGGAGTCGAGGAAGTTTATCCAATTGACCTCGTCAGTGCCTATGGCACGTTCCTCAATGGTGGCATTGCGGTACCACCGGTCGCGCTTGTCGCAATTCGCGATCGGATGGGGCGATTGATTTATCGAGGCAAGCTTCCCGCCAGTGCTTCCGATGCACTTCCTCCCCAGGTCTGCCGGACAATGATTCGCCTTCTCCAGGGCGTCGTTGACGGGGGGACGGGTTCGACTGTCCGGCAATTTTTCCGCTACGACGCTGCGGGCAAAACAGGTACCACCAACGATTACGCGGATGCGTGGTTTGTTGGGATGACGCCCGAACTTGTTGCTGGTGTCTGGCTTGGATTCGACGATCATCGCATCAAATTCACCGGTGCCTATGGAATGGGCGGCAAGGCAGCAGCACCAATCTGGGGGCGCTTGATGGCAAAAATTTATGCTGATCCGACACTGGGATACCGCAAGCGTTCCTTCCCCGACCGCGATTCTACGATCGTTCCCCTGACACCGGAGCAAGCCCGCCAGGTGATCGAAGAAGATCGTTACCTTCCACCGCCGGTGCAACTGCATCCTGCCGAACCGATTCGCCCATAGTCAGGAGCATCGCCAGGCGGGCTGGAAGAATGAGAAACGTTAGTCCGCCGATAAGAACGACCGCGGCAACAACAACTCGGACAAGGTCAGGGAATTCGCCCTTGAGATATGCCCAGCCCCACGCAGATGCCAACGTCACTGCTGCAATTGCGACGATAAGCAGTACAACCGGTATCGGCGCCAATTGATGGGCAAGGAGCGTCTGCAGACCTTTTCCACCAACCGAGCCATAGACCAACAGCAAGTGAAACACATAAACCCACAGCGACTGTTGTCCTGCAAGCAGCAGTATCCTGCTCAGTCGAAACTGTGACAGACGATGCTGCACCAATACAAGCACGGCAAGCACTGCAACGACCGCACTCAATCGAAATGCAACATGAACCGGTGAGCTATGCCACCACGCTTTCGGCGAGGAGAACCCAATGGCAAGCAGAGATGTTGCTATCAGGCTACACCCTATGGCGATGCTTAAGAGCGATCGCTGTGTTCGATTGCGGAGTATGGGAACTACCCATGCTCCTGCAAAAAAGTACGCCGCAAATGGAAACAGTGGAAACTTGCTCAGCGGCTGTGGTGCGATCAATGCCCCAACAAACAGCGGTAATTCTCTGTAGATCTGTTGATGCCAGACGTAGGGTGTTAGCAGTGCAACAAGAATAGCAACAATACCATAAATGTGCTGAATAATCAGCGGTGTGCGCAGGCACAGTGCTAGCACCAGAGCAAAAAGCGAGCTATAGGCAATTGTTTGGAGAATATCGCAATCAGCAAGGCGTGCAAGCTCGTCTGCAGATGCGTGGAGTGTTCGCTCCAACGAAAACGCTGGCAAGTGGAGCCAGTATCCAATGACCAAGAGTAAGCCAAGTTTCGCAAGGTACTGCCACAATGGGGCTGCGAAGCGTCGGTACGCATCGAACTTTCTTTCGAGGGTAATGGCAAAAGCACCTCCTGCGCAGAAAAGAAACGTAACGGCAACAAATCCATGTGTCAGGCTAAGCCATGGGAACCACTCGCTCTGTTGCCACACGGGAGCTAACGCAATATCAACAACATGAACCTCGATCATCCACAAAGCGGCAATTCCGCGGAGATAATCAAGCCATTGATAGCGCATAAACACAGATAAACGAGAGCAGGGAATTAGTCACGAAAATCACCGTCTAATTTTGTAGCAAAATACCGAACTATTCTGAAGGACGATGGCTCGATATGTGATTGCTCTTTTTGCCATAGCGACGCTCGCTGTGTTTTTTTGGTTCTACGTGTTGGGGTTTGTGCGCCGTTTCCGTGGGCGTATCCATCAGCATCAATCTGCCAGCAAACAACTGCCAGCATCTGGGGCGGCTCAGAATGTATCGAGTACGACACCAAGTCTATGAGCGCACTTCCACCAATTGCCGCTATCGACGTCGGCACCAATTCGATCCACATGATAATTGCGCACGTCGATGGGCGGGGAGCTTTGCGTGTTATCAGCCGTGATCGGGAAGTTGTGCGGCTTGGACAATCTGCCGGTGATATCAAACACCTTTCCGAAGAAGCGATTGAACGGGGTGTTCTGACAATGGAACGCTTTGTGAGTATGGCTCGCCAACACGGCGCGTTTATCCGAGCTGTTGGAACAAGCGCAGTTCGGGAAGCACTCAATCGCGATATCTTCTTGCAAACAGTCCACGAGAGAACCGGCATTCAGATCGAACTGATTTCCGGAGAGGAAGAGGGACGGCTTATCTATGTGGGCGTTATTCATGGGTTACCGTTGGTCGAAAAACAACTGTGCGTCTGTGACATTGGTGGTGGCTCGACAGAGGTTGTCATCGGACGCCATGGTAATGTTCACTTCGTTCGCAGCGAGAAGATCGGTGCGATTCGCCTGACAGAGCAGTTTTTCCGCCGACACCGCTCTGAGGAAATGGTCAAGCAGTGTCGTCGTTACCTTGTCGGCGAATGGACGCCAGCACTCGAGGGTGCCGCCGCATATGGGTGGGACGAAGTGGTCGTATCGTCGGGGACGTGGGAAACGCTTGCACGTGTTGCCCTGGGTAATGGCGATCTACCAACGATGCAACTGCACGGACGTCGCATCGAACGGGCAGCATTGTTGGATGCGATTGAATCTATTCTGCGAGCGCGAACTCCAAGCCGAATCGCCCGAATTCCTGGCGTTGAATCAGAGCGTGCCGACATAATCACTGCGGGTGCGCTGATTGCCGAATGCTTCCTGGAGCGGTTGAATGTTGATAGTGTGCTCATCTCTACCTTTGCGCTGCGGGAAGGTGTGGTCTTCGATACCGTGCAGCACCTCCGCGATACAGCGCAGTACCACCACCTTGTGCATTTGCGCGCGGCAACAATTGAACACCTGTGCGAGCGTTACAGAGTTGAGCGCGTCCACGCACGGCATGTAGCGCAGTTAGCGTTGAGTCTTTTTGATGCACTAACGCAATTGCACAACCTTGGTGACTACGAGCGGGAACTACTTGAGGCGGCTGCACTGCTGCACGATGTCGGGTATCACATTTCCTCCGATCAGCACCACAAACACAGCTACTACATCATCAGCAATGCTGTGATGCCAGGTTTTTCCAGCACGGAAGCGGAGATTATAGCCACGGTCGCGCGCTATCACCGGAAGAGTCATCCCAAGCGGAAGCATGCTCACTTTGCTGCATTGCCCGAGCGCTGGCAACATGCAGTGCGATGGATGGCTGCATGCTTGCGCATTGCAGAAGGACTCGATCGTCGCTGGCAGCAGCGCGTTACGTCGCTTCGCGCTTCCATTGATAAAAACTCAATCAACATTGAAGTACTTGCGCAGCAGGATGCAGATATTGAGCTGTGGGGCGCTGAGCGACGGAAAGTGCTCCTGGAAGAAATAAGTGGAAAGCAGGTGCAGATAGTGATGCCGTGATTATTGGTTCACCATTGAATTTTGTTTGCAACGATTTTTTTATTATTTTGCCATTGAAAAAAGTCCAGGAAGTGATACCAACTTCTAACTGGATGCATTACTACGACCAAATCGAACGCTGCGAATTTGTTACACTACCGCTGAGGTGATCCCATGCAACGTGCATTATTGCTTTGTGCATTCTTCTGTGCAGTGGTCGTATCTGCATGGAGTGGAAATGGTATTGAGTCTCGAGAGGAAATTCGGTCCAAGTTGCTGCCGTTGCTTGCTCGCGATGGCGGTGCAGCGGGAACGGAGTTCTATTTTTCTTTTCCGCCGTGCTACGAGGTAGCGGGTGCAGGCAATTCGCTTGTGCTGTACATTGCCGCTGCAACCCGCACGCGTGTGCTGATCGAGGTCGAAGGGCGCGGATTTCAGACGATACGCTATACTTTGCCCAACGATGTTATCGAAGTCATTATTGCACCGGGGACGGGGCAAGCCTACTCAAAAGGTCCGATGGATGCGCCGCCAACGGACCAGGTATGGTCAGGAGCAGGTATGCATGTTAAATCCAATGCACCTATCATCGTGTATGGTGTAACGCGTTTCCAATACACCTCAGACTCATTCCTTGCATATCCGGTCCATACACTGGGGAAACAGTACATTATCTCATCCATGGCTGATATGACCTGGATGTATAGCGGCTATGTGCTACCCAGTGAGTTTACGGTGACTGCTCCCTACGATAACACGCGTGTTACGGTCCGGATTGGGGGAAATTCACAGACAGTAACCGCTAGTGGACTCCGACCAGGGCAAACACGTACATGGACACTCAATCGCGGCGATGTACTGGTTATTAGTACAGATAAAGATGCCAAGGAAGGAGACCTTTCCGGTACGGTTGTCACTGCGACGAAGCCGGTTGCGGTCATATCAGGCAATCAGTGCGCCAACGTACCAACAGACCTGCGCTGGTGCGACTTTATCGCAGACATGGAAATTCCAACAGATCTGTGGGGAAAGATGTACTTTGTTCCGCGTGTGATTACTCGCCGCAACGCAGCGATGATCAAAGTCCATGCAAAAGAACCAAACACGCGTGTGTTCCGCAACGGGAGCTTTTGGCGGGTAATCCAAACAGCAGGTGGAGTGGAAGGCACCGGCTTTCTCTATGACCGTGCAACGCCCGATGGACTAAACGGTGTCGTCGGCATATCGGGCGATAAGCCTATTGCCGTGACTTTCTTCAACACAGGGCAAGAAGATGATGGGATCGTTTCCGATCCATTCCAGATGACAATCTATCCGCTCGAACAGTACCAGCGTGAGATCATCTTCTGTACCCCTGGGGCACGGGGTGGCATTTTCAACTTTTCGGAGAACTATGTTATCGTTGTCTATCCACTGACCGAACAGAATACTATCCCTCAGGATTTGGAGTGGGGTGAAGTGAGTGGCGGACAAATTACCTGGCGTCCGGTTGCCACGGTCTTTGGACCAACGTTGGGTGATGTATTTCCGATGACCTACCAAGGCAAACGCTATGCTGCTAAGGTTCTCCGTATCAGCGATGGTGCGTATCGCTTGCGGTGCAGCCAACCGTTCGCAGCGTATTCGTATGGCTTGAGTAATTACGATTCGTATGGTCACCCGACAAGTGCAGCTCTCGCTGTACAATTGCCCGATACTATTCCACCACAACCGCGGTATGTGGTCAACTGCGACGGAACCGTGAGTGGTGAAAGTGGAGGCGATGCAGATGTTACCGACTATCCCAGTGACGATGCTATTCGCTCGAATCTGGCGATGATCTACCTCGATCCAATCAACAGCCGCAATTACACACTCGACTACGATCCATTTATCCCCGGAGAAACACGCTCAACGCGGTGGCGCCTGACGGTGGATGATCCTGACCAGGATGCCATTGCTTATGTGATCTTCCGCGATCGCGCCAACAATGACACAGTTATTGTTGTTGAGTACAAAGCTCGCCGGATTACAATCCAACCCAGCGACATTGATTTTGGTTTGATGCGGAAAGGAGAAGTTGCAACGCGTACTCTCAATGTGGTCAATGAAGGGACGGCGCCAATTCGCGTGACACGGCTCGAGTTCAAAAACGGCGGTCAAGGAGTGTTCGAAATTGTCAACAACCCGATCCCGTTTGATCTTCAACCGCAGGAGAGCCGGGAAATCACAATTCGTTACACAGCAACTAATGATGGAGCAGTCCGTGATTCTATCGGCGTCGGCGATGACTGTGTCTTCCGGTATCGCCGGCTTGTAATGGGGCAAACAGGCGAACCAGTCATTGATGTATCGCATCCAGTCACTCGCCCGCTCGACTTTGGTGATGTTGGGGTAGGCACTCCAGCACAGCGCACAATCACTGTCTTCAGTCGTGGCACCGTCCGGCTGACCATCACCGGCGCGCAAGGTCCGACTGATCCGGTGTTCGTTGCGGAAAATGCGCTGGGTCAAATTTCTCCTGCTGCGCCCCTGATTTTGAGCGAGCAAGGCGGGGGCAATGACTCCCGAAACTTCAACATCACATTCACCCCAACGGCAGAACAAGTTTATACCGCTACCATCACCTTCTCCAGCGATGCAAATCGGATTGACTCTGTGGTGCATCTGCGTGGTCGTGGTGTAAAACCAGGTCTGACGGTTGCACCACTTGATTTTGGTGAAAAACGGATCAATCCAGCGGCACCGTATCCCTACCTTGCCGACTGGCAAACTATCGCAGCGCTCGATCCGCGTAACGATGGAACACAGACGGTAACGGTCCAGGG
>JBBIUD010000062.1:0-8119 GCA_037440485.1 Chlorobiota bacterium | reverse complement strand
CTTTATTTGGGTATTGATGCACTCCTCCAGGAGGTTGCCGAACAGCAGATGGGCAATGATCATGGTGCTATCGTTGTTCTCGATCCCCGCAATGGCGAAGTGCTTGCATTTGTCAGTAAGCCGGACTACGATTTGCATCCTTTGGAAACGCCGCTTGCCGGTGAGTACTTTGCGCAATTAGCTCGCGACCCCGCAAAGCCGCTGTTCAATCGTGCGATGCAAACAATATATCCGCCTGGTTCGACGTGGAAAATGCTCATGGCTCTGGCTGCCCTGCACGAAGGTGTACTCGATGAGCATACCACGATGTATTGCCCGGGCAGTTTTACCTACGGTGGTCGCAGTTTCAAATGCCACGGCGCTCATGGCAACGTAGATGTCCGGCGGGCTATTCAAGTGTCGTGTAATGTGTTTTTCTATCGCTTAGCGCAGCGTGTCGGAATAGATAACCTGTTCAAGTACGGCACGATGTTTGGCTTCGGTCAACTGACCGGTATTGATATTGCCGGAGAACGTGCCGGACTACTTCCCTCGCGGAAATGGTTCGAACGGCGCGGCGTTAGTGGATCGTTGCTCGATGGTCGGATGATCAATCTTGGCATAGGGCAAGGAGAGCTGGGCGTAACACCACTGCAAATGGCTGTCTATGTTTCTGCACTGGCAAACGGTGGAACGCTTTACCAGCCACACGTTGTTCGCGCCATTTACAACAAGGAAACGGGCAGGCTTGAAAACGTTGCCTACGGGAGCATCAAACTACCGCTGAATCCATACTTTGTCCGCATTGTTCAGGAAGGTATGTACGCTGTGTGCAACATACCTGGAGGCACAGCTACCAATGTTCGCGTTGACGGCGTTGCTGTCTGCGGCAAAACAGGGACAGCGCAAAACCCGCACGGTAAAGACCACTCGTGGTTTATCTGCTACGCACCTGCAGAAAAGCCAACGATAGCAATGTGTGTGATGGTGGAGAATGCAGGATTTGGTGCAACACGCGCTGCACCGATTGCGCGGGCAATACTGGATGCGTATTTCCATCCGGAGCGCTACCGTGATTCGACCTCAACAACACAGGCTACCGCTGCACGAGCAACGATGACGACCACGCTGCAATCAGCGCAATGATGCGCGTGACGATTGCAGCAATCATAGCGGTTGCGCTGAGTGCGTGCAATCAGTCTCCGCACACTGTGACCCTTCGACTCTGGCATTTTTGGAGCGAACCAGCACAACAAAAGGCTTTCGAATCGTTGATTGCCGAATTCGAGCGCGCTCATCCTTCGATCCATGTTGAGCTAACGCCACTCCAATGGAGTGAGGGCAAAGCAAAACTGCAGATCGCTTTTTCCAGCGGCGATCCACCCGACATTGTTCATCTCGGCTCCGAGTGGGTTGCTGAATTTGCTCCTGTCCTACGCCGGCTCCGTGATTCGATCGCATCAACTGTGCGCACTGAATTCCAAGCGATGGGAATGGTGGGGACTGAACGTGTTGCGCTACCGTGGACAGTCAATGCACGTGTGCTCTTTGTGCATCGAACGCTGGGATTGCCGCAGCACTGCAGTTGGAATGAATTTGCAGCACGGATTCGATTATGGCACAAACCGCCGGAGCGATATGGCATCGGGCTTTGCGTCAGCGATCCTCACAACGTGCTCAAACGAACGCTCCCGTTGCTCTGGGCGTGCGGCGGATCGCTGATGGCGTCGTATCCATTCTCTGCGACTTGCACAGCAGAAACCGTCGCAGCACTGGATACCCTGGTGCGAATGTCTGCCGTTGCCGTTGTGGAGCCGTCGCGACAACTGGATGCACGCTTACGCCGTGGTGAAGTGGGTGCTGTGCTCTCTGGTGTCTGGATGCTCGCTGATTCGGCGGTGCTGAAGCACTACGAGGTAATGCCGGCTATACCATCGGTTCCTGGTGGGAGCGGTCTTAGCATCCTGAGTGGGGATTGTTTTGCCATTGCGCGCACATCGAAATTCACAGCGGCAGCAGAAGAGCTGTTGGAGTACCTTTCGCACTGGGAAACGGCGGCAGACTTTTGTTGGCATATTCCCGATGCTGGCTTCCCAGCACAAAATGCTCCATCGCAGGCAATGCTCGAGCGCTTGCGTGGACGCGCGCCGCAGTGGAGCAGTGCATACCAACAGACAGTCGGATCGCGGTTGCTGCCATCGCCACCAATTTTTCTGGATGCAGAACGCGCCGTAGAGGAAACGATGACCGCTGTGCTCTACGCTCGTTTGTCACCACACCAGGCAGTACACACACTGGCACAGCAGCTCCGAAGGCTCGAGAACGCTCGGTAGATGTTAGTCCGATGTATCAATCTGAGCACGCTGCAGCCTGCCGCTGAAATCCACGTACACGGTTTTCCACTCGGTGAAAATATCGAAGACTGTCCAGCCACCTTCCCGGTGACCATTGCCGGTGTTCTTGATGCCACCGAACGGCATGTGTGCTTCCGCACCGATCGTTGGCGCGTTGATGTAGGTAATGCCTGCCTCAATATCCCGCATCGCGGCGAAGGCATACTCAACTGATCGTGTGTACACTGCCGATGATAGCCCGTACTCAGAGTCATTGGCTAAAGCAATGGCATCTTCGAAGGAATCAGCCTTTGTCACCGAGAGGACGGGACCGAAGATTTCCTCGCGCCAGATCCGCATCGTTGGAGTAACGCCGGAAAAGATAGTTGGCTCGATAAAGTAGCCATGCTCGAGCGCACCGTTTGTCAACCGATGACCGCCGGTGACCAGGTGTGCACCTTCGGTAGTGCCGATGGCGATGTAGCCGAGGATTTTTTCCATTTGACGTTGATTGATGACCGGTCCCATTTGGGTCGAAGGATCGAGGCCGGAACCAATACGCAGCGCTCGTGCTCGATCAGTCAGGGAGCGGAGAAAGCGGTCGTAAATCGGTGCGTGGAGTATCAAGCGAGATGTTGCCGTGCAGCGTTGACCAGTCGTGCCGAATGCGCCCCAGAGTACCCCCTCCAGCGCCAACTCAAGATCGGCATCCTCCATGATGATGACAGCGTTCTTACCGCCCATTTCGAGTGAGACTTTTTTGTTGAGGATGCCGCAACGCTGAGCAATCTGTGTACCGGTAGCAGTCGAGCCTGTAAACGCGATCAGCCGTACCAGTGGATGTTCCACCAGCGCAGCGCCTGCCTCTGCATTGCCATGAACGACGTTGAAGACTCCAGCCGGCACTCCCGCTTCGTGGAGAATTTCGGCGAAAATGTTTGCTGAATGTGGAGCATCGTCGGACGGCTTCCAGACAACTGTATTACCGGCGGCGAGAGCGGGAAAAATCTTCCACGATGGCACTGCGATTGGAAAATTCCATGCAGTGATAATCCCGCAGACTCCAACCGGCATACGGAAGGATAGATTCATTTTGTTGGGAAGTTCGCTGGGCGTGTTGTAGCCAAACAAACGGCGTGTTTCGGTTGCGCTGTAGTAGGCGGTGTCAATTGCTTCTTGGATGTCTCCTTTGGTTTCGAACAGAGGTTTGCCCATCTCGCGCGTCATGATTGCGGCAAGCTCATCTTTGCGCCGCTGGAAAATATCGCCGGCTCGGCGGAGTATTTCGCCACGACGCGGTGCAGGAATGCGGCTCCACTGACGGAATGCTTCGGATGCTGTGTGCACCGCACGATCAACATCGGTGGAATCGGATAGCGGGAATTGACCAATCTGATCACGTGTGTCGGCTGGGTTGATGTTGGTAAACCAACGATCGCGGTGTGATGCCACCCATTGACCGCCAATGAAGTTGTGATAACGCATATGCTGTACACTGCAAAAGTGAAACCAGTGCGAAATTACCGGTAACGCCACCGGCGGTGGAGAAAATAGCTGTGCTGAGCATGCGTCAACGGCTGGTGTTCCCACAATCGCATTCCCTCATGATTGAACGTTCGTGGTGTCAAATTGCTCCGACCGAGCATTTTCTGTGCGACTATGCTAACGGTAACGGGTGGATTGAATCGCTGATCAGAGGGACGACCGGTCAGAGCAGACCGTTACCTGCAGCGGTCAAGGGCATTGAAACAACGATGGCGCCACTAGTGCTCAGCTCCGAACAACAGCGGTCATTGGAAAAGATTCGCCAGGGTGCGCCAGTCATTATCGGAGGGCAGCAGGTTGGATATCTCGGTGGTCCGCTCTATACCTGGCTGAAAATTGCCTCGATCATCAAGCATGCTCGCGATGCAGATGCAGTGCCAGTGTTCTGGATCGAGGACAACGACCACGACCTACTCGAAGCACAGCGCGCATCCATTATTAGCCGTGATGATGAACTTGTCGTGCTCGATTGTCCTGCACGCGAGAGGTATCCGGCGCAGACGATCGTTGCTGCATGCCAAATCGGTCAACAGATTGCCGACCAGTTGTCGGTCCTCGAAGAACAGCTTTCCGGATTACCCCATACACGCAGCAGTCTTGCTCTCCTGCGAGATTGCTACGAACCAGGGCGAACGTGGTCCGATGCATTCCTCCAATGGCAGCAATTGTTTTGGGCAGAGCATGGTGTGCTCTTCGTACGCTCATCGGTTTTGCGGGAACAAGGAGCCATGCAACCGATCATCGCGCGTGAATTGGAGTACATGGGCGACCTTGCCCACGCTGTGCGGGAGCAAACATCGGAACTTCTTGCACGTGGCTATCGTGCTCAACTGGAGGTCGCGCCCATCAATGTTTTTTTTCACCGTGGGCAGAGGCGATTCCGTCTCCAGCTGGATGCAGACGGCAGTATCGTCGCTGGTCAGCACCGATTCAGTCGTGAGCAATTGCTTTCTCACGCGATGAATCACCCAGAAGATTTTTCGCCGAGCGCTGCGCTTCGACCGCTGGTGCAGGATACGGTTTTTGCACCACTGGTGAGCGTCGTTGGACCAGCAGAGCTTCAATACCACGCCCAACTTCGTCTAGCATACAAGCGCTGGCAGATACCGCAGCCTACGCTTGCCCTTCGACACTCTGCAACAATCATCCCGGAGCGTATTGTGCGCGTGCTTCTGCAGTATCGCGAGCAGATCGAGCATTTTTTTGCTACCCGGGAGCAGTTCGACCTGTGGCTGGCATCAGCACTCGATCGCAGTGGACTGCTGGCGAAGCTCGATGCAACCACACAGGCTGTTACCGATCTTCTTGCGGAATTCGAGCAGGCAGCAAGCCACGATGACATCACACTCGGGCGAGCAGTTTCGGCAGCAACGCATCGAATCGAAAAAATCTTGGACCGGCTACAGCGAAAAGTGCGCCATGGGATTCGGAGGCGGTACCAGCACCAGAAACATCGGCTCCAATCGGCGCGCACCCATCTTTTCCCGGGTGGTCGGCTACAGGAACGCGTCGTTGCGCCGATACATTGGGTGTGCCAGATCGGTGTTTCGCAATGGAGTGCAGTGCTCCGGGCGATAACAGAACAGTCAAACCGCATGCACTATATTGCAACGCCGAACGAGCTGATCGCACGTAGTGTTGGCACGCAAGTTGTACACTGATGCTACGTCATTGTTGTTGAATTATCACTCGATGTGAGCAATGGAAAAGCCGTTCGTCTTGGTTGTGGACGATAACCGAATCACCACAAAGCTGCTTCGGCGCTATCTGGAATCGAATGGGTTCGAAGCGGCGGAAGCATACGATGGCGTCGAATGCCTCGAAAAGATCAGCCAGCGGATGCCAGATGCCGTTGTGCTCGATGTTATGATGCCACGCCTTGATGGATATGAAACCGTCCGCCGCCTGCGGGAAAATCCAGCGACAGCGAAAGTGCCGGTTGTGATCGTTACTGCCCTCAACGACGTTGCCAATCAACTCAAAGCAATCGAAAGCGGCGCTGATGATTTCTTGAGCAAGCCAATCGAAGAAAAATTATTGATTGCTAAGGTGCGACTTCTGACGTCGCTCAATATCCAGCGTCGTAAAGCAGAAGAGCTGGAACGGCAATTGGCAGTAACGTCGAGTTCAACATCGTAGCAAAGATTACGTTTGCTGTCGCTCTGCGAGCATCGTGAATAGGGGTAGTTGTTGGGGAATGTTGTAATTTGCCGCTGGTTGTTTTGGCAATTGCGGCTATAGTGACGTGATGGAATCTTCGACTCGGCGAAACCGCATCTTCGTGTTTGGTAGCGCACTGGCATTGTTGGCAATGATGCCGCTTGCGTGCGCGCAGATAAAACAAATCTCCGATGCACTGACTAATCTCCAGCGGCTCCAATTCAAACTGGGTGCTGTTCACAATTTTCGTTTAGCTGGTGTTGACCTTTCGACAAAATCGTCGGTATCGGACCTCAACCCGTTGGGCGATGGGCTCAAGCTGCTGGAAGCATTCCGATCGCGGAAGCTGCCAGCCGATTTTGTGCTCGATCTGCAGGTGCGCAATCCTAACGATGGCTCGCAAGGGAAAAGCGCTGTCCCCGCGACGCTGGCAGGACTGGAATTTCGGTTGCTCATTGACGAACAACCCACGATAACGGGTGCACTCGACCGGGAAGTGGAGATTCCCGCCACAGGCTCTGAAACCGTTGTGCCGATCCGTATTTCGCTCGACCTCTACGAGTTCTTCGGGGCAAAAGGCTACGACAAGCTCCTCGATTTAGTGCTGGCGATTGGCGGCAAGAATGGTTCGTCGAGTCGGCTCAAACTTGATGCCAAGCCAACGGTACGCACCAAATTTGGTCTGATGACGTATCCCGGACGCATCACGATTGTTGACCGTGAGTTTCGTAATTGACACTGCATAGAATCATGAGCAATGAGCGAGGATAGTGCGCTAACCCTTGTGCTGACAGTTGCTGCGTGGGTAGGCGGGGGCATTGCGGTTCTGGTTTCGTTCCTTCGAGCAAGTGTTGCCTCTGTTTCGGCATCGTTACTGGAACAATTGCACACGCAGCATCCAGTGCACCTTGACCGTATCTACGATGCCCGGCGTCTGGGTTCTGTTGAGCGAACAGTTCTCATGGTGCTCGATGTGCTCAGCATCGCAATGCTTTCGTCGAGTAGTGCAGCGTTGATTGTGATATGGAATGCCGACAGTGCGTATATTCTGCTCTGGCTCGGGGTGCTTGTCGGTGCGATTGTTGTCGTAAAAGCATTGGTGCATGTCCTCGGCGATCTTGTGGCGGATCGGGTGATTCTACCTGTTGCGCGCTGTTTGGACATTCTGATGCGGGTGCTTTATCCTCTGGCGCGATTTACCGATTGGTCCTTGAACCTGCTGCACCGGACGCAGCATAGCCAGGAAGAAGCGCGAGAACACGTTGCCGAAGAACTCTCGGCAATCATGGAAGAGGCTGTCGAAGAAGGGACGCTCCACGAAGGCGAGGTTCGTATTCTGCAAAACATCATGCGCGTCCGGGATGTGCACGTCGAAGACGTCATGACACCGCGGAATGTCATTGCTGGACTGCCAGCGGATATGTCCATTGCTGAAGCAGTGCGGCTTCCGGAATTACAAACCTACTCTCGGCTTCCTGTCTGGGAAGGATCGAACGTGGATAACATCATCGGCTACGTGCTCTCCCGCGATGTGCTTGTGCGGGCATTGAGTGGCGATACCACGACGCCTGTCCGACATTTAGTTCGGCAAGCGGTATTTATTCCGGAAAACGTCGGTCTTGATCGTGCACTGGAAGAATTTCTCAAGCGCCGGCAGCACCTTTTCATTGTGGTTGATGAATATGGCGGCGTCGAAGGTCTCATCACACTCGAAGATGTCGTCGAGACGATCCTGGGTGCTGAAATTGTTGATGAAGCCGATCGCGTCGTTGATATGCGGCAGCTTGCACAGCAGCAACGCGATCGCCGTATCGCGCAACAGAGCAACCCTTCAATTGTTGGACAATCGCAGTCGGTGCAGTGAAGCAATTGTGGTCTCCCTGGCGGTCGCAGTACATTCAATCGCTGTCGAACGATCAACATGAAGGCGGATGTTTTCTCTGCCAGGCTGCGCAACAATCACCCGACAGTGATGCTGACAGCTTGATCGTTCATCGCGATGCACTGTGCTTTGTAATCATGAACCGCTATCCCTACAACAGCGGGCATTTGCTCGTTGCGCCGTATCGGCATATCGGAGACCTTAGCCAGCTCGATCGCGC
>JBBIUD010000061.1:0-8151 GCA_037440485.1 Chlorobiota bacterium | reverse complement strand
AGCATGCGGTAGAATCGAACTTCAGCGCGCGTTTCATAACTGGGTCCGTGAACAGCAACGTATGTTCCTTTGTGGAGGCAGAGTCCTTCGTGTGCTGCGGCAGAGAGTGTTTCCCGTTGCCAGTGGTTATCAAGCTCCAATGCGGGTTGCAATTGGTCGTGTGCCAGAGAACAAAACGTCATATTCACGAGCGATCGACTCAGTACAAGGTCACCGACCTGCAGCATTGGATTGAGTCCGCCTGCGGCGTTTGTCAGCAGCACGCGAGGTATCCCCAGCGCATGCATGAGGACAACCGGTAAAGCAATGTCTGCCGGTGAATATCCTTCGTAGAGATGAAATCGCCCGGCAAAAATGAGAACCGCTCGGCTATCGAGAAGAGCAAGGAGCAATTCATTTCGGTGACCGGGGACAGTGGACTGAGGCAGTAGCGGCAGTTCCCGGTATGGAATGCGCGTGTGTGTGCAGTCATCGAATGTTGAAGCAATGCCCGAACCTGCGATGATTCCGAGCGTTGGTACACCAGAAACATCACGCCGCACTCGTTGAACGCTCTCTTCAAGTGCAGCAACGTCGTATGTAAGCGGAACGATACGGTTTGTCATGCAGTGTGCAATTTAGCGGGTGTTCAGAACCTCATCAACAACAATGCAGCAAACAACCGAGATTGACACCGAGCAGCTCCGTGCAATTCTTGATCGCGAAATTGTTCCGTACGTTACCATGCATGGTGGTACAATCGAGCTTGTCGAATGCAGCGGTTGGACAGTTCGCATACGCCTGAGTGGAGCATGCGAGCGGTGTGATGCTGCAATGATTACACTCCGATTGGGGATTGAGCGATTATTGCGGCGGCTGATCAATCCTGCCATCAGGGTAGAGCGTGTAGTCTGAAGCTATCGTGATTTCGCAGGTCGCTGTGTTGGGTCGAGAGGGCGTAAAACGCTAATACCGCTTGCAGACGAGAATGAGTCGAGGTAGTCCGTTATGCGCGGCTCGTAGGTGACAGTGCCCGTTTTCGAGGATGCATGAATCAAGCCGAGCTGCCCACCGGTGCGAAGAGCAATACCCAGATGTGCGTAATCGAGACCATCTTTGGTAGTGGCAAAGGCGATGATGTCGCCGGAATGAATTCTGTCGAGTGCAGCCTTGATCTTGGTGCGTGGAATGATGGTTATGGGTTGGCGTGAAAGCCGACGTTCAATAGCTGCAATCGAACGGACAAGCACGCTGCTGTCACGCAGTTGAGGGTAGAGTGTCGGGTGTGTGCTCATGAAATTGATTGGCTTCCGGATGCTCACGCCACCTAATTCCCTGGTGATGTTTACAAGTACACCTTTTCGCTGATTGTCGTTGATCCAATCGCTTGTGTAGTGCAGGCGCGAGGCATAACCATCGCACCGGCCGTTTCGGTAGCGGATGAACTCAAGTTCGGCAATGAAGTGGGAAAAGTCACATTGATTCTGTTTGATGCAGCGTGACAGTGCCAGAGCACTTTCGACCAGGGTGACGCAGTCGAAACCATCGCTGGTAAAGCGGCATTTTTCAACGACGGATGAGTCAAGTGTGCCACCTGCATACGGCTTTCCACTGAATAACTGAGCTGTCATCGCAACAACGATGGGGAAGGGCTTCTCTTGCCATCGGTGCTGTCCTATCAAGCGGCATTGCGATTCGATGAATACTGAGTCGCGATTGTGAGCCGCTGTGATAACTGAACTCAACGCAACGAGCAGAGCAATGCAGAAAATCTTTGGTCGTGGTGGTTGCATGGGTAAGATCGGTAGCTGTCCAGGGGTGCGAAAATAATCCCATCGGGCGCTCGTTTGAGGGGCAGGTTACGCAACTACATTGTCGGTGTTGCATGCTACGACTCGTTGTTTTTGCTGTGATCGGCGTTATCCAGCTATCGGCACAAAAACTTCTCATTCCGATGGATGCGCGCACACAGTCGGACCATCTCAAAGCATATGGAATCGCTTATTGGATACTCACGCGTGGTCAGCCTGTTGATTGGCTTTTGAACTACAGGGGAGGTTCGTTCATGACCGATTACAGCGACGCGATTGCAGCCGAATGTCGTGTCCGAGGAGTATCATTTGAGATGCTCGATGGTGCAGCAGCGGCAAGCATTCTTGCCGAAATCAAAAGCGAGAGCACAAATGCTGATGCGGTCCGCTTAGAGAAAGCACCACGCATTGCCGTCTATGCACCTCCGGGTTTCCGCCCATGGGATGATGCTGTAACGCTTGCACTCGAATACGCCGAAATCAAGTATGATAAAGTCTGGGATGAAGAGGTTCTTCAAGGTAAACTCGAAGGATACGATTGGCTTCATCTGCACCACGAAGACTTTACCGGTCAAATCGGCAAGTTTTACTATTCCTTCGCCACAGCACCGTGGTACATTGCGCAGGAACAGCTATTGCGAACAACAGCGCAGAAGCTTGGATTCCGCAGTATTCGCGAGCTCAAGCTTGCTGTAGTCAATAAAATTCGTGAGTTTGTCGCTGGTGGTGGTTTCATGTTTGCCATGTGTACCGCAACCGATACTTATGACATTGCGCAAGCCGCTCATGCAACCGACATTGTCCCGGCGCTTTTTGACGGCAGTCCGGTTGATCCCGATTGCCAGAACAAACTGGACTATAACCGGTGCTTTGCATTCGAAAATTTTCACGTTATCACTGATCCAGCGATTGTTGAGTTTTCCGATATTGACGTTGACCCTATGCTGCTTATCCCTAATCAGGCTGCCGACTACTTTACCCTCTTTGAATTTTCTGCCAAGTACGACCCTGTTCCCACGATGCTAACGCAATGCCATGTAAATGTGATCAAAAATTTTCTCGGACAGACTACGTACTTCCGGAAGCAATTTATCAAGCGATCGGTTACCATTCTTGCCGAGCGCGACGGTACAGACTTTGCAAAGTACATCCATGGTAACTTCGGGCGAGGAACATTTACCTTTTATGCCGGACACGATCCAGAGGATTACCAACATGCCGTTGGAGATCCGCCGACGGATCTATCGTTGCACAAAAATTCTCCCGGCTATCGGTTGATCCTCAACAATGTGTTGTTTCCAGCGGCACACAAGAAAAAGCAGAAAACGTAAACCGTATCCCTTGCTCATGGTGACTGGCTATGGGGAACACAGTTTACGGCGCTGTTAGGGACTCTCGCCGCTTTTCTGTTGCTGTTGAGCTAGCATTTGTCGCAGACGGTCCATCATCTGACGCTCGAGAATACCATTTGCATTCCAGGCATGCGAAAGATGAGTGACGTATGCTTCGAAGCCGCTTAGCTCTGCAGTGAGCACAACCTGCACTTTTCTACCCGGAATGTCCCGCAGACTGAAATTGTACTGGATGCGACCGGAAGTCCAGACACCGCCCCGAATGATGGGAACGCGTCCGTATCGCTTGAGTACCTCGTAGGTGGAGTCCTCGCCGGATGCAAGCACACAGGGCGCCGATCGAATGTTGCCACGGTACATATCGTTTTCTTCATCGTAGGATTGCTTTTCGCTTTCAATACCGCAGTGTTGCTCCTCAATGAGTTGCTTGACTGTGCGCCAGACGATCGGGAAGGGACGTGCAAAAGTGTCTCGGATAATAACAACAGTATCTTGTTTTTGAGCCGATAGGGGCGGAGTTCCAATCGCGAGAATACCAACACCAATCGCAGCAAGAATGGTACGAATCATCGGGCGTTTTCTGGTTGTGATACAGTTTCTGAATCGCTAAGACGAACGGAAATGATTTTCGATACGCCTGGCTCCTGCATGGTGACACCGTAGAGAACATCAGCCGCTTCCATGGTTCGCTTATTGTGCGTGATGAGCAAAAATTGTGTTGACTGACTAAAGCGGCGGATGAGCTGGAGGTACCGGTCAATATTAGCATCATCGAGCGGAGCATCTACTTCATCGAGGATGCAAAACGGCGAAGGTTTGACCAAATAAATTGCAAAAAGCAGTGCAATCGCCGTCAATGTTTTTTCACCACCGGAGAGCATCTCGATGGACAGCGGACGTTTTCCCCGTGGTCGAGCGATGATGTTGATGCGTGCTTCGAGTGGATCGTCGCCATCCATGATCAAGTCAGCTTCGCCATCGCCGTGAAAGAGCAATGCAAAAAGCTCTTTGAAGTGACGCCGAATTGCCTCGAGCGTTTCGAGAAATCGCTGGCTTGCCGTGGTGTTGATCTCGGCGATGGTATCGCGAAGATTGGCTTCGGCAGACTGTAGATCGCGGAATTGCCTTTCAAGCTGGTCGAGACGTTGTTTTTCTTCAGTGTACTGTTCCAGCGCGGAGAAGTTGATCGCGCCCAGTGCAGCAATTTGCGTTTGGAGCTTGGCGATAGTAACATCCAACTCAGTAGTATCCAGGTCATCGTATACTGCGTTATCCGGCTTCGCATCCGACGCAAGATCGCAGTCATACGTGCTCTGAACATGCTCTGCTAACTGATCCCGCATGATCCGTAGCCGCTCGTGTTCGAGGTCGAGTTCGTGGCGTCGGGCTGTGAGTTGCTCAAGTTCGGTGCGTCGTGACAGAATCTGTTGGTGCATTGCTGCAAGCAGTGCTCTCTGCTCCGACAGTTGCGTCTCAATCGCTCGGCGCTGCGCTCGAATGTCATCGAGGGTCTTTTGAAGCTGTGTTTGCGTAGAAAGATTGGCAGCAAGTTCTGCTTCGAGTGCGGTGCGGTAAGCACGGAGCTGTTCCTGTTCGGTGATAGTCATTTCTTGAGTGCTATCGAGTGAGTCGCGTTCGGACTCAAGACGCACGATTGTATCCTGGACTGATTCGATGCGGGAACGAAGCCTGATGACATCGAGCTTTCGATTGTGGAGACGCTCTTCCAGCAATGTGAGTTGGGCTTCATGGGTGTGAGTCTCCTCTTCGAGTGCACTGCGCAATCGCAGTAGCTCTGTACGGTTACTATCACACATACGGCGTTGTTCGTCGAGAGCGGCATCGTCCGCAGCAAGGGCAGTTAGCTCATCGGAGATCGCCTTGCGTTCGGATTCACGTTGGTGCTTTTCGCGCTGAAGTTGCTCAAACATCAGCGTAAGTTGCTCTATTGCACGGTTGAGTTCATGGAGCGTGCGTTCTGCTGTGCGAACCTGTTCAATGATTTTCTCGAGAGCGATTGCATCGCGTTCCTGAAGTGCTGAACCTAGCTCCTGCTCCAGCGTAGCGCGCTCTTGCTCAAGACGCGAGAGTTCTTGTTCGATCGCGCTCATTCTCTGAGCGCGTCCAATGCTCAAACCTTCGGTCTGGAGTGCATGACCGACACGCAGAATACCTGTGCGGTAGCGCATCTGCCCAATAGGATCAACGACAGCGCTTATGCGGGGCTCTTGGGCAAAGAGCGCATCTGCTTCGTCGAGAGACCAGCACGTCGCAATACCGCTGAGTAGAGCGTGGAGTAATGATGCAATGGGCTCATCGGCGATTGCGAGTTGACTTAGCCACATGCTCTTGATTGATTTTGCCAGCGGTCGGGGTGCAGCAACGCTGGGGATGAGTTCCTTGCAGATGATGTGCACTTTGCTCCGGTGGTGTTGGTGGAGCCACTGAGCAAGAGCATCAGCATCGTGCCGAGTTTCGACGACAGCAAAATCTTGTATCCCGCGCAAAGCAGATTCCAGCGCAATTGCCCATTGGTCTGGGATTGTGATCAGATCGCCCAGAGGTGTCACTGGTGGAATGGGGATGTCCTCGGACGGCAGAAGTTCTGGTTGCCCATGCTCGATGATGCTTGCCAGCAGAGCATGTTGCGCCTTCGCGTGAGCATACGCACTGTTGAGCTGCTCACGACGAAGCCGAAGCTGTTCGATGGTGTTTTCCAATTGCTCACGGCGCAGTGTTGCTGCGCGGAGCTGTTGCTCTAGCTGTGCAAGGGCAGAGCTCTGTTGCTCAAGCGATGTCAGGTGCTGCTTCCGTTGAGCATCGAGTTCTTCTAATGCTGAGTTGATCTGATCGAGCTGTGCGTTGAGTGTGTGGATGCGGTTGCGATGCTCCTCGACGGTACGTCGGAGCTGTGTGCGGAGCATTGTAATACGTTCATGGTCGCGGTCGAGCGAGCGAAGCGGCTCACCTAAACGCTCGAGTTCCTGGCGAAGCTCCGCCAGCTTCGCACGAGTGGCTCCAATGCTCGTTTCGATCGTTCGACATTCTTCGTGGAGTTGCTCTTGTTCGCGTTGAAGCTGGATGAGCGTTGAGTGGCAGCGCTCTAACTCTTCCTCGATGTTGTCACGTTTAGTGGTTCGAGTGTGCACATCGCGAATTAACGATTCCAGTCTCGCAGACGCAGATTGAATGCGCTCTTGTAGGACGGCTGCGTCTTGGGTTGCAGCTGCATGCTGGGCAGCAATACTTTGTTCCTCATCAAACAACGACTGGTGTATCTGCTCAAGTCGGGTGATCTCTTCGTTGATGGTGTGGACTGACGCTTCGGCATTGACCAGGTGCTCGGTACATTGGCGATGGTGCTCATCAATCTGCTGACGGTTGACCAGGAGTGAATCCAGTTGTCGAGTATACTGCCAGTAGGATCGGCGGTGACGTTCCAGTTCAAGAGAGCGTAGTTCGCCAACAAACGCTTGATAGCGTTCGGCGCGCTCGGCTTGACGTTTGAGTGAACCGACCGTTCGCCGGACTTCTGTGATGTGGTCAACAATGCGTTCGATGTCGGCTTTTGTCGCTTCGAGCTTAGCAAGTGTTTCTTTCCGACGGTGTTTGTACTTGACGATCCCAGCCGCTTCCTCGAAAAGGTGTCGGCGCTCGTCGGAGTGATCTTCGAGGATTTGTTCGACCATTTTAAGTTCGATAACCGAATACGCATCGGCTCCCATACCGGTATCGGTGAACAAGTCCACAATATCCTTACGCCGGCACAGACTGCCATTGAGCAGGTACTGGCTTTCACCGTCACGGAATAATCGTCGAGTCACGACGACCTCGGCGAATTCAGCGGGGAGGATTTTCTTTGTGTTCTCGATCGTGATGGAGACTTCTGCCATACCGAGCGGCTTACGGGTGCGTGTGCCATTGAAAATAACCTGACTCATGCCATCGGTGCGGAGGAGAGAGGTTTTTTGCTCGCCGAGCACCCAGCGAATAGCATCCACGATATTGGTTTTACCACTTCCGTTTGGTCCGACGATTGCAGTCAGTCCATCGCTGAACTCGATGGTGGTTCGGTCTGCAAACGATTTGAATCCATGCAGCTCAATACGGGATAGATACATGTGTCCAGCAAGTTTTCGGTAATAGTTGGCTAATACAAGCAATTTACGGAGAAAAATTGGGATAGCGCCGCGAACAATTTTTGATAAACTTGTAAAATAATTTGATACTCTTCTCGTATTTTTGAACCGGAACATAAATAATCAAACTTTAGCACCATGACCGGTACGTTGAGATTCATCGCAATGGCAGTTACGGTGGTAATGATCGGATGCGGCGGTAAATCTGCTGACCCACAACCGGCTGCAAAGGATGCAACAGCAAACGACAAGGGTGTTGGACCAATTCAGCACGTAGAGCTTGGTGCGCTTGACCCGGGTCTGGCAAAGAAAGGTGAAACAATCTTTGAACAGAAATGTTCAGCGTGCCATAAACTGGATACACGATATGTCGGTCCAGCGCTCAAAGGAGTTACCCAGCGACGCAAACCGGAGTGGATCATGAATATGATCCTGAATCCATCAGAAATGCTCGAGAAAGACCCAACAGCGAAAGAACTATTAGCCACATACCTGACACCAATGACTTACCAAGACGTCAGCCAACAACAAGCGCGCGCATTGCTTGAGTACTTCCGCCAAGTAGATAGCGGCGCTCATTGAATGTTTCACCATCGTCGGGATAGAGACATGAAACACTACCAATGGCTTACAATTGCGCTGGCAGCCGTGATTGCAAGCGTAGTCTTCCAGAGCTGCAAAAACGGAGGCTCCTCCACTGCATTTGCTGGCGATGATGCGGCAAAGGCAATCTACGTGCCACCGGGCAAGCACGATGAATTTTACCTGTTCACATCCGGTGGATTCAATGGGCAGGTCGGCGTTTATGGCTTGCCGTCCGGACGTCTGTTCCGCGTAATTCCTGTCTTCAGTGTAGACGCTGAGAAAGGA
>JBBIUD010000060.1:0-8262 GCA_037440485.1 Chlorobiota bacterium | reverse complement strand
TGGGAAGCCTTGGAGCAGGTGCATGATCCCGAAATTCCTGTACTCTCAGTCGTTGACATGGGGATTGTGACCAATCTTGACGTCTCGGCAGAACGTATTAGCGTTACGATTACTCCCACGTTTGTTGGATGTCCAGCGCTGGAGATGATCAAACAGTCTATCAAAGAGCGGCTATCGGCATTTCCGGTTGACGAGGTTCAGGTTCAGGTTGACTATACCACACCCTGGACAACGAACCGTCTGACCGAGCGAGGACGTGCAGCACTGAGATCACTTGGCTTTGCGCCGCCACCACGTTTTGAGGGAGACTTTGAACCGGCAATCATGCTCAACGCACAATGCCCACTCTGCGGTAGCACCAACACCACCCTGCGATCACCGTTTGGTCCAGCGCTCTGCCGCGCGATCTACTACTGCAACGATTGCCACCAGGCATTCGAGCAGTTCAAGCCACTCTAACGTTCACGCTGCTGATGACTCTTCCGACCATGACAACATCGGTTTATCCTTACCTCCAGACACTCGCCGGTGAACAGATCAAGCTGGGGACAATCTACTGCATCGGGCGGAATTACCGAGAGCATGCGCAGGAAATGAATGCACCCGTGCCAGCCGAACCGGTCGTGTTCATCAAACCACCGAGTGCGTATGTTCCCGATGGTGGCTGTATCGTTGCACCGGAAGCCGGACACCTCCTGCACCATGAAGTCGAAATTGTCGCTGTTGTGGGGAAAGTGTTGCGGCACGCATCAACGGCGGATGCCGCATCAGCGATTGCCGGTTATGCGATTGGTATTGATGTTACTCTCCGCGACATTCAACAGCGAGCCAAAGAGCAGGGACTGCCATGGTCCATTGCGAAAGGTTTTGCTACCAGTGCGCCGATGTCGCATGTTGTACCGGCTGAGAGTATCGGGTCGCTCGACCAGCTCGAATTCGGTCTAGCGGTTAATGGCGTCGAGCGACAGCGAGGCACGCCGAGTCAGATGATCTGGTCAGTTCCTGAACTGCTGGCGTTTTTATCGAAGTGGTTCGTACTGCAAGCGGGCGATGTTGTGTTTACCGGTACGCCAGAAGGTGTCGGTCCGCTGGCTAATGGGGATCGGATTCATGCATGGCTAGGTGATGTGGTAACGCTCGAGGTTCAGGTTTCCATTCCTGCCCAGTAGCCGATGGTGTATTTCCTCTCCGATGTGCACTTAGGATATGGCGATCGTTCTGCATCGCGTCAGCGGGAGCAGTTGCTGATAGCATTACTGGAGGCAATCGCTTCAACAGCCGAGCGGCTTTTTATCGTCGGTGATTTGTTCGACTATTGGTTTGAGTACCGCACTGCTATACCGCGAGACTTTTTTCGGACTCTTGCTGCACTGGAACGGCTTGTCCGCGGTGGCGTTGCAATTGATTACCTTGTGGGCAACCACGATTTTGGTCATCGAGATTTTTTTGAACGCGAGTTAGGAATTGCGATTCGATGGCAGGACGTTGAATGCACGCTCGGCGGCAAGCGTTTCTACATCGCGCACGGAGATGGGAAAGTAGCCGGCGACTGGGGATATTTGCTGTTGCGTGCTCTGCTACGCAATCGAGTTGCAAATGCACTCTACCGCTGGATTCATCCGGACGTAGGGATTACTCTTGCCTCGCTATCGTCGCACAAAAGTCGCCATTACACATCGCAGCGGGACGATGGCGTCAGCGACAGCCTCCTCGAGTTTGCACGGGAAAAGATTTGCACAGGCGGCTTTGATTACGTGATCATGGGGCATCGTCACCGTTCTGCTGTCGTTTGCATCAACGACTGTGCTCACCAGGGAACCTACGTCAATCTTGGTGATTGGATAAGCCAACCGCTGGTGGCCTGCTTCGATGGCGAGCATGTGGAATTGATGCCAGTCCAAGATATTCTGACACCGATGCAATCGCGGCAGAACCCGCCTCCGTCTCGGTTCTAATGGCACAACCGGTTTGCGTCAATCGTCTTCTGCTAGTGAACAGTTCAACGAAACAAATTCTTATGCGTGCACTCTTAGGTTTGAGCGGTACGATCCCACCACCGACCGAATTGCAGCGTCTGCGGTACGACACCGTCATTGCTGCCGATGGCTCGGCATGGCAGTTGCTTGAGCGGGGCATTGTGCCGCAGTTCATCATCGGTGACCTCGATTCGTTCCGCCGCATCCCACACCCCGAAGAGGCATTCCCAACAAGCCAGATTCTTCACCGACCCGATCAGAATTTTACCGATTTCGAAAAAGCGCTCCGCGAAGGTGTCGAACACGGCATCACTGAGTTCGTTATCGTCGGTATGAATGGCGGTGAGCTTGAACACACGCTCAACAACTGGAGTGTATTTCTTCGGTACAGCCAGCATCTGTCGCTTGAGATTTATGATGCTGGGCGTCTGGGACGTGCAGTCTGGACGCATTTTTCGTTCAAGAGCACACCGGGTGAACTGATTTCTCTGATTCCGCAGCCGCGTGCCGTGCTGACTACGCGGGGGCTGGTGTGGGAACTCAATGCAGAGGTGCTCGAACTGGGTAAGCGCGAAGGGGCACGCAATCAATCGCGAGCTGAGCTGGTTGATTTGTGCGTCCATGAAGGAAGCGTGCTGGTGTTCTACGACGCATTCTTACCCAGGCAAAATAGCGCTGGCGATGTGCACCCAGACTGACCGAGTTGCCGCAGAGCATCCACCCTGCTTGCCAAACTACCATTTGCCCGGAGCCGGACTACAATAGGGAAGGCACCCTCTCGTTTTCGCACGGCAGCGCACTATTTTCGCGCCCGTTTTTCTCTACATCACATGTTCAACTGCCGACCGGAGGTGCTATGTTCTGGACACCTGAACTGGCAAAGTATTTGGAGGATGCGCCCTGGCCAGCAACCAAAGAAGAGCTACTCGACTATGCAAACCGCACTGGTGCGCCCCAACAGGTCCTCGATAACCTCATGGAGCTGGAGGATAGCGATACCGTCTATGAGAGCATCGAGGATATCTGGCCAGAGTACGACAGCGAAGCCTATTACTTCACCGATGAAGACGAAGAGGAAAGTCCGGATTTGTTCACGTAAACACCCGCTGATCGGTGCACCGTTTTTGTTTGCTCATGGATACACACCACCTGATCTAACGCCTTGTGGAGAGTATTGGCGTGCTCGGCTGGGTGGGAGTAGGCATCGCGTGGCGTTGGATACGGTGGCTACCTGCGCCAGAGCGTGTTCGGCGCATTGTTGCCAATGCAGTTTTTAGCGTTCTCCTTCCGGCACTGACGTTTCGCTCAATGCTGAACGCACCGCTTGGGAGTGTTCTCTGGAAAGTACCACTGGTTGCGGTGCTGAGCACGACCATTACTCTATTCAGTGCGTGGCTTTTGTTGCGTAACCGTCGGGTAGAGCCTCCGACGATGGCAGCGCTTCTCCTGGCTGCAGCGTGGGGAAATGTTACGTACCTGGGTATTCCCGTGCTCACGGCTACTGTTGGTGGTGATCAAGCATTCGTTGCAGTGCTCTATGATTTTGCTGCATCAACGCCACTGCTGTGGACGCTCGGTGTTGGGGTGATTGCAGCGATAACGGTGGAGAGAGGTGGTATTCCCTCGTTTAGCAAGCAGATGCTGGTGTTGCCACCACTATGGGCGGCTGTTGCTGGATTGGTGATGCACCTGTGTGCAGTGGCGCTCCCATGGCAGCTTGACGTGCTCTTGAGGTCTGCTGGTGCCTTGGTCATTCCGCTGATGATGTTTGTTTTGGGATTATCGCTGCGCTGGGAGTATCTTCGCCGTTGGCGGCAGTTAGTTGGTGTGGGTGTGTTCAAGTTAGTGGTTGCGCCAACCGTTGCGATCGCCGCAGCGTTGGCGTGTGGTCTTACTGGACCGAGCGTAGTGGCAGTGACACTCGAAGCTGGCATGCCGACGATGATGCTGGTGTTGGTTGTTGCCGAGCGGTTTGCACTCGATACCGACACAGTGGCAGCCGCAATTGCGACGACAACACTGGCAAGTGCCGTTACCCTTCCACTCTGGTGGCTGGTTTCGTCAATGTTCGCGTGAGCCTTCCGTCATAGCTGGCAACGTACTATTGGGCACTGGGCAATGAAAACACGAGCGCTGTATGGTATCATCGTTGCTCTGTCCGCACTGGCAGCAGCAACCGAGCGAGATGAGTTTCGTTATGTCCCGAATGAAGCTTTCGGGTTGGGGGAGCGACTCGAATATCGTGTTGGGTATAAATTCATCACCGCTGGCAGAGCCTACTTCCAGATAGCACCAGAGCCAATCTATCGCAACGGGCGTCCCTGCTACGATATTTGGTTCGAGGTACGTTCGTTGGAATCACTCGATTGGCTCTACCGCGTGCGCGACCGTTACCGCACTGTTCTCGACATCGGTGGCATTTTCCCATGGGAATTTGAACAGCACATCCGCGAAGGCAATTTCCGACGCGACTTCCAGGCACGCTTCGATCAACGCACCGGACAAGCCATTACCAGCGAGGGAACGTTTCCCGTTCCGCCTTACGTCCACGATATTGTCTCGGCGTTCTACTACGTCCGCACGCTGGACCTGCGCTCCTACCAGAAGGGTTCGATCATTCAATTGCAAAACTTTTTCGATCGGCAGATCTACGACTTAGGCGTTCGCATCCTCGGTCGGCAGACAATCGAGGTCGAAGCTGGCACCTTTCGGTGTATCGTCATCGAACCGTTGATCAAGGAAGGTGGGTTGTTCAAAAGCGAAGGGCGAATCCTGATCTGGCTCAGCGACGATGACCGAAAGATTCCCATCAAGGTCAGCACAAAGATTCCTATCGGCACAATTGATGCTGAGTTGACTGGCTACAGTGGTTTGCGAGGTCCGCTGTCTGCGCGGGTGACACAGCCAGCAGAAGACAGGAAGGGGCAATGAAGGCGGTGCTCACGCTTGCTGTTGGAATGAGTCTGGGAAACTGGCTATGGTTATTCTGCCAGGTGCCGACAAACTTTTTCCTGCTCGACTCGTTGAGCGCACAAGCAGTACAGGAGTTGGTCAGTGCTGGTGTGTGCGACTCTGCTGCGGTCGTGCCCACTGAATCGAATGCGCGCTGGTTGGTCGTTGAAAAGTGGAGTGCAATGGGGAAAACCGTTTCGTCTTTTTCCCCGTGTACGGTTGCAATTGCTGACTGTGCGATTCGCTACATGCTGCATCCACCCTCGCGGGATTCGATTGTGCGACATGCACGGGTTGAGCTGCGGTTGCTATCTTCTGCCGGTGTGCATCGAGCCATTGCGGAACATCGGGATACGATCGCACGCAGTGATCTGGTTAGCGTCGAGCTCCCACGTTCAGAGCTGACGGCAAGTCCTGTCCCGCCGCCACCACGCACGCTCTGGGATGATCTGCTTGAGCCTGTCGTCATTGTTGCATCGGTTGCGACAACAATTCTGCTGCTGTTTACAGCGCGCTCGCGGTAGCTTTGCAATCGGTTTTGTATTCTTGCGCACAATGTTGCATTCATATCCACACGAAAACGTATGCGTCGAGTAGTTGTTACCGGGCTTGGTGCTCTCACACCGATTGGTAATACCGTTGCAGAGTACTGGGAGGGTTTGCGGAGCGGTCGGAGTGGTGCCGGTCCGATCACGCGTTTTGATGCGTCGAAGTTTCGCACACGCTTTGCGTGCGAGGTCAAAGGGTTCGATCCGCTGTCGGTCATGGATAAGCGTGAGGTTGGGCGCACCGATCCATTCTGCCAGTATGCATTGGCTGCTGCCCAGGAATGTATCGCCGATGCAGGGCTTGATCTGGAGCGCGTCAATCGAGATCGAATCGGTGTGATTTGGTCATCGGGTATTGGTGGACTTGTTACCCTGGAAGAGCAGATTGGTGGCTACTATCGCGGTGACGGAACGCCCCGCTTTAGTCCGCTATTTATCCCGAAGATGATCAGCGACATGGCTGCCGGACTCATTTCGATTCGGTACGGGTTCCGCGGTCCGAACTTTTGTGCTGTCTCTGCTTGTGCGTCGTCGTCGCATAGTATCATCGAGGCATTTCACTACATCCGTTTGGGTAAAGCCGACGCGATTTTGACTGGTGGATCGGAAGCATCGGTAGCGCCATCGGCAATCGGTGGATTTAGTGCCATGAAAGCACTTTCGGAGCGAAATGATTCGCCAGAAACAGCCTCGCGTCCCTTCGATCGGGATCGGGATGGTTTTGTGCTGGGTGAAGGAGCGGGAGCGCTCTTGTTGGAAGAGCTTGATCATGCCCGGGCTCGCGGAGCACGTATCTACGCAGAAATTATCGGCACCGGTGCGACCGCTGATGCATACCACATCACTGCTGGTCATCCCGATGGACTGGGTATCAAGCTCGCATTCACCGAATGCCTTCGCGAGGCAGCCGTAACCCCGGAGCAGGTGGACTACATCAATCTCCATGCAACATCCACTCCGGTCGGCGACCCAGCCGAAGCAAAGGCAATCGTTGACTTTTTTGGCGATCATGTCGAGTCCATGAATCTGAGTGCGACAAAGTCTATGACAGGACATCTTCTCGGTGCAGCAGGAGCGATCGAAGCAATTGCAACGGTGCTGGCGATTGTTCATCAAACTGTTCCGCCTACGATCAACATCAGCAATCGCGATCCAGACATTGATCCTCGGCTCAACCTGACTGAGCACGGTGCGCAGCAGCGGACCATTGACGTTGCGCTCAGCAATACCTTCGGCTTTGGCGGGCACAATGCAATCATTGCCTTTCGACGTTATGCCGAGTAAACGATGGCTCGGGTGTACACTTGTGTTCTTGTGCGTCCTGCTGAAAGCGCAAAATGCTGACATAACAAACGAACCCACCAGCGGCGACTTGCTGTGGCTCGGTGTGATCGGTGGGGAGTGGTCGGTTGGGTCTGCGAGCATCCTTCCACCGCGACTGAGTCAATTGCTCGCAAGACAAACCGTGCTCGATACGTTCCAACGCTACCTTTCTGTTTATTACGCACCATTGGGCGAGAGTGGTGCGGAGCAGTCCCTATTGGGATGGGTACGGGGGCGCTTTGTTATTGCGGCAGTGCGCGATAGTATCGCTGCCTTTCGCGTGGATGCATCAGCCTACGGGCGCAGCGGACAGGTGCACCAACAAACGCTCGATCCCATCACGGCTGGGCGGCTCAGTCTTCGTGTGCTCGGCACCATTAGTCAGCGGTGGAGCATGGTGCTCGATCTTGCCAACGGCGCGCTTGCTGGCGGGATGCCAGAGCGTGTTGCATTCACCGATCCAGATATGGCTCGAGCGCCGCGGCTGTTTGTGGACCAACGCACCTTCTACGATCGTTCGATCGGTGCGCTCCAGTATGAAGGTGAATTCGGACGCATTCGATTCGGTCGCGATGTCATCGGCTGGGGGTACTCACCGCTCGGAGGTCTGATGCTTTCCGTCGGGTCGCCCATGCTCGATCATCTCTTGGCAGACGTTCACTACAAAAGTGTGCGGTTTTCATATCTCCACGGCGCTGCAATCGGAGCTGATAGCAGCGGGCAGGATGTCCCGTCGAAATTTATTGCGGCGCATCGTATCCAATTCGATCCGAGCGAACATCTATCGGTGGCAATCTGCGATGCCGTGGTGTATTCTGGGCGCGGTCTTGACCTTGGTTACTTGAACCCGCTGGAGTTTTTCGTTTCCTCCGGGATGCGAAGCTCGCAGCGGAATCTGCTGGATAATTCGATGATGGCAGCCGAGATTGCTTGGCGGCCGGTCGATCGCTTGCTGGTCTATGGATCGCTCTTGGCAGACGACATTTCGTTCTCCACGCTGGGCGATACCAGTGCTAGTGGCAACAACAACAAGTACGCATGGCAGCTCGGACTATCGCATGTGCTGTCGGTTGCAACAGTGCACGCGATGATTGTGGGTGAGTATGTGCGAATCAATCCGTTTGTCTATGCGCATCGGACGATTGTCAATTCGTGGACATCTCAAGGGGAAGTGCTCGGTGCGCAGCAGCAACCCAATAGCGACCGCTGGACGCTTGCGCTGACGCTGTGGCTTGCGCCACGCCTGCGGTTCAACATGCGAGCCGACTACATACGATGGGGAGAAAATTGGCTCGATAGCAATGGCAAGATTGTGACGGCGCTGTATCCTGGTACGCAACTGCAGGTGCCGGTGGGCAACGTCGGAGGCGACGCAGTGCGCGGCGATGGAGATGTGTTGCCGGAGCCGTTTGCGGTCGGGAATCGCTTCTTGCGCGGAAATGTTAGTCACACGCGACGAGTGC
>JBBIUD010000059.1:0-8325 GCA_037440485.1 Chlorobiota bacterium | reverse complement strand
TTACTGCCGATGGCGACGCACTCGAACTGACTGCAACCGATACCGAGCTAACGATCACCGCTCGTATGCCAGCACACGTTGCCGCAAGCGGTGCCGTGCTCGTCCCTGCACGCCGATTCTACGACGTTGTTCGCGCGTTGCCAGAACAAGACTCATGCACACTGACCGTTGCCGATGCAAAACTTGTCCTCGAAACAGATCGCTCTCGCTACGAATTCCCAACATTGCCACCGGAAGAATTCCCTGAAACTGCAACGCCGCACGAGGCAACAACGATTACCATTCCAAGCACAGATGCACACTTGATAGCTTCATGCGTTGCCTATGCTGCATCAACCGAACAATATCGCCCCGCAATGACCGGCGTCAAGTTCGAGATTGACGACAGCCTCACCACAGTTGCAACCGACGGCTATAGGCTTGCAATGCTGAGTCTGCCAATTGATGGAGGTAGCTCACGCGCAGAAGCAATAGTCCCCGCACGTGTTGTCGAACTACTTGGCAAAACCGAGGGTGATGTAACGATTGGGTTTTCGAGCACACATGCAATCATCTCCACAGCCAGCACAACCATCACCGCTCGCCTCATTGATGAAGCGTTCCCGCAATGGCGCAACGTATTGCCAACCGACAACAACAAGCATGCAACAGTAAACCGTCAGGAACTGTTGCGCGCTGTAAAGCGTGTCGCGCTTTTTACGACCGCGTCAAGTCAACTCGTGCGATTCCACTTCAATGCTGGTCGCATAACGCTCACCGTTACCGATGTTGACACAGGCGCACAAGCACAAGAACACGTTGAATGCAGCTTCGATGCTGAGCCATTCGATATCGGCTTCAATGCAAAGTTCATCACCGAAGCACTGGCGCATCTGCCGGCAGAGCAAGTAGTCATGAAGCTTTCCAACCCAACACGTGCTGCGCTCATTACACCAGCCGATGGCGAGGGCGCGCGGATAACAAAACTTGTCATGCCCATGAGACTGTCGTGAGTCCCAACAACTATGCTGGGATTTGAGCAGCGCTTCGCAATCGGCGTTGATGTCGGTGGCACAAACATCAAGGCTGGTATCGTTCGCTTCGATGGTGACAGCGCCGTGATTGTTGAGCATGCGCATTATCCAACAGATGCGCTGCGGTCAATCGAAGAGTTCATGCAGTATGTAACCGTACTAAGCAAAAAGTGGTGCAATCGGTATCCATCGGTTCAGTCTGTTGGTATTGGTTTCCCCGCGTGTGTTGACTGGCAGTCCGGTTTGATATTCACCCCGCCGAACATATCCTGGTGGAACAGTCAGCAGTTTGCGCTCAGCTCTGAGCTTTATCATCGGTTACGGCTGCCGGTGGTTGTTGATAACGATGCTAATGCTGCCGCACTAGCTGAGTATTGGTTGGGTGTCGGTCGTCATTGGAAAACGTTTTTGTTTGTCACGCTTGGGACTGGTGTCGGAGGAGCGCTAATCCTGGATGGAAAACTCTATCGCGGGGACTTTGGCTGCGCTGGTGAAATCGGTCATTTGATCATCAATGCACAGGAGCCGCTGGATACAGTGCCGTACCGAACAGGTGTGCTCGAACGCTACGTCGGTCGTGATGCGATCATCGAACGCGCTCGTCGAATTTCAACAGACTTTCCTGACTCATCACTTGCCGTGCAGTGCGATAGTCTCGACGTTGAAGCCATTGGGCATGCTGCACTGCACGGTGACAAAGCAGCTATTGCAGTAATCGAAGAAACCGCAGAGTTTCTGGGGATAGGTCTTGCATCCGCTGTGGCACTATTGGGTGTTGCGCACATCGTCGTTGCAGGTGGAATAGCGGGATTGCCAGATCGTTTCTTCCACGCCGTAGAACGGATACTCAGGCTGCGCGCGCTTCCAGCATTGGCAGAGAAAATCGAAGTTGTCCGATCCACGCTTGGGAATACCGCTGGTATGCTCGGAGCTGCTCTGTTAGCGATCTCACCTGCCCGATAGAGGAACGTTATTTTTGGTGCTCGTGTTTTGCAATCGTACCCTTTTGCGCAGACAATGAAGAACGGAAGTGTGCCAGATGACAGGATCGAACTACTCGATTCGATTACCATCATTGGGGCACGCGAACACAATCTTAAGAACGTATCCTTGCAGATTCCCCGCGACCGATTTATTGTGGTGACTGGTGTCTCTGGTTCGGGCAAATCGTCGCTGGCGTTCGATACCCTCTATGCGGAGGGGCAGCGGCGGTATGTTATGTGCCTATCGCCGTATGCCCGGCAGTTTCTCGGAGTGCTTCGCAAACCCGATGTGGATAGTATCGAGGGTATTTCGCCTGCCATTAGCATTGACCAGAAGACAAGCAGCTTTACACCACGTTCGACAGTTGGGACGGTTACGGAAGTGTACGACTATTTGCGCTTGCTTTATGCGAAGATTGGACTGCGCTACTGTCCAGCTTGCAACGTGCCTGTGAGACGAACCACCAGTGACGAAATCGTCGAAACTCTGCTGCGACGGAAATTAGGCACAACAATCGAGGTGTTGGCGCCACTGGTTCACGGCAGGAAGGGACATTATCGGGAACTATTTGCATCGTTGCTAAGGCGCGGTTTTACTCGCGTGCGAGTGGATGGGAACATGCGTGAGCTTGAAGAGGGCATGATGCTTGACCGATACAAGGTGCATACCATTGAGCTTGTTGTTGACCGGTTTCCACGAACTGCAACAGTCGAGAAACGCTTGCGCGAAAGTGTGGAACTGGCGCTCCAGCTCGGTGAGGGGCGCATCATTGTACTCACCGGCGATGATCAACGCCAAGAGACATTCAGCACCACGTATTCTTGCCCGTCGTGTGGGCGCGGCTTTGATCCGTTAGCGCCGAATTCTTTTTCGTTCAATACTCCGTATGGATGGTGTCCGACCTGCGAGGGGATGGGGGTACGCGATGATTTTTTGCTGGAACGTGTTATCCCCGATCACTCGCGATCGCTTGCCGATGGAGGGATAGCTATCCTCGGTCCCCAACGCGAAACTCTGCTCTGGAAGCAGGTTATTGCATACTGTCGTCGTGAGGGTATTGATCTGAGTGCTCCAATTAACGCGATTTCTCCCGAAAAGCTCGATGCATTACTCTATGGCTCGCAGCGGAATCGAACGCTTATGGTCGAACTCGATACAGATGGTGAGCAGTACACTGTCCCCCAACAATTTCACGGTATTTTGCCGAGTTTCCGACACCAATACACCTCAACGAGTTCTCCCAGGGTGCGATCGTGGATCGGTTCATTTATGGGGACAACCCAGTGCTCTGACTGCCAGGGCGAGCGGCTGCGCACCGAGAGCCGTTTTGTTCGTGTAGCTGATCGGCGCTTACCGGAGGTTGTCCAGTGGGATATCCCGCAGCTCAACCAGTGGCTAAAAACTGTAGCCGATGGTCTATCACCGACGCAGAAGTTGATTGCTGAACCGATTCTGACCGAAATACAACAGCGACTTCGTTTCTTGGTGGATGTTGGTCTTGGCTATCTGACACTCGATAGAGCAGCACGGACACTCAGTGGCGGGGAAGCGCAGCGCATTCGATTGGCATCGCAAATTGGTTCGCAGCTTGTCGGGGTGCTCTACGTTCTCGATGAACCAAGCATCGGCTTACATCCACACGATAACCGCGCGCTTATCGAATCACTCAAGCATCTGCGCGACATTGGAAACACCGTTGTTGTTGTCGAGCACGATCGTGAAACGATGCTCAATGCAGATCTTGTGGTAGACTTAGGTCCAGGTGCGGGTGTTCATGGCGGTGAAGTGCTCTTTGTTAGCAATCCCAAGCAGCTTGCTAAGCTTCCGGAATCAGTGCAGTCGCAATCGCTGACCGCCCAGTATTTGTTGGGTAAGCGGCAGATCGAATTGCCGCTCCACCGTCGCCGTCCCGGCGATAAATGGCTCACGATTCTGGGTGCGTCGGGAAATAACCTGCGCGAGGTTGATCTGCGGCTTCCGCTGGGTCTGTTGGTGTGTGTGACGGGTGTGTCCGGTTCTGGGAAATCATCTCTCATCCTCGATACACTCTTTCCGATTTTGAGTAATCACCTACACCGGACGTCTCTACCTGTTTTGCCGTATCGTGCAGTGGAGGGGATTGAGCATCTCGACAAAGTTATCGAGATTGATCAAAGTCCAATTGGTCGAACACCGCGATCAAATCCAGCAACGTACACCGGAGTATTCACGCACATCCGCCAACATTTTGCACTTCTGCCCGAAGCGCGAATCCGTGGCTACACGCAGAGTCGCTTTTCGTTCAATGTTCCAGGCGGACGCTGCGAATCATGCGAAGGTGCAGGTATGCGAACGATCGAGATGAATTACCTCCCTGAAGTGTACGTGCAATGCGATGAGTGCGGCGGAAAACGCTATAACACCGAAACGCTCAGCGTCTCCTACAAAGGTAAATCCATTGCTGATGTACTTGCGATGACCGTTGAAGAGGCGCTTGCGTTTTTTGCCGATATTCCCTCGATTCGGCGAAAGCTTGATGTCCTCAATCGCGTTGGGTTAGGATACATCACACTTGGACAGCAAGCACCCACGCTCAGTGGTGGCGAAGCACAGCGACTCAAGCTTGCGACAGAACTGGCGCGTGCAAGTACCGGTCGGACACTCTACGTGCTCGATGAACCCACAACTGGTCTTCATTTCGAGGACATTCGGATTCTGCTCAACTTACTCGGTCAGCTCGTCGAACGGGGTAATACGGTTGTCGTTATCGAACATAATCTCGACGTCATCAAGTGTGCCGATTGGATCATTGATCTCGGTCCAGGTGGCGGGCGTGATGGCGGTAGGATTATTGCTGAAGGGACACCAGAAGATATTGCACGCAATCCCGAATCGCTAACCGGTCGCTACCTTCAGGCTGAGCTCAACGGGCGGTTACCCACTCGAGACACGCGACGGCGAAAGCTCTCATCAGCGTAGTTTTGCAACTCTCATGTACATTTTTCTCAGCGACAGCGACGATGAATATTCTCGTGTGCATATCGTACGTCCCTGATACCGCTGCCAAAATTTCGACAACACCCGATGGTACAGCGCTGCAGATGCAGGGTGTCAAGTTCATTCTCAACCCGTACGACGAGTTCGCGATCGAAGAAGCCCTCTTGCAGCGAGAAAAGCACGGTGGCAGAGTTGTGGTGCTAACGGTCGGTGACTCCGCAGCAACAGAGATTCTCCGCACGGCGCTGGCAATGGGCGCCGATGCTGCTGCGCATGTTCCTGCAACATCACTCGATTCGTATGGTGTTGCAGTGCAGATTGCCGACTATGCGCGTGCCATGAGTGCTGATCTTGTGCTGCTCGGTCGTCAAAGTATTGACCATGATTCGTTTCAAATGGCAAGCACCGTTAGTGCACTGTTAGGTATGCCCTCCATTTCCGTTGTTTCCAAGCTCGATATCGAAGGCAACCGCGTTTATGCTGAGCGTGACATTGAAGGTGGCAAAGAAATCCTCAATGCAGAACTGCCGATCGTTATCAGTGTGCAAAAGGGAATCAACAATCCCCGCTATCCCAAGCTCCCGGACATCATGAAGGCAAAATCGAAGCCGATCGAGACCGTCCAGCCGCGCATGGTTGATCCTCGATCGGAGATCCTTCGATACGACGTTCCACAGCAACAGCGTGCGAACAAAATTCTCGGCGATAGCGATGCCGACATCGCTGAATTTGTCCGGCTTCTTCACGAAGAAGCCAAGGTTATTTGAGGTTGAGCGCGCGTCGCTCGAAGCTATCACTGCTGCCAGAGGTATCGCAAGTCGTGTCGTCGCTCTCTGTATCGGTTCGTGTGATACACGTCAGCTCGGCATGTATGGCGTTGATGAAATCATCACTGTCTCGCATCCATTGCTCGATGCATATTCCTCGCAGGCAGTAGCAGAGGCGCTCGCGCAATATCTTCAAACACACGATGCAAATGCTGTGTTTTTTGGTGCGACGGCACAAGGGAAAGAGCTTGCGCCCCGTGTGGCAGTTCTTCTCGAAGCGGCATATCTACCGGACTGTGTCAGTATCAGTCTCGAGGGCAACCGAATTGAAGCGATACGTCCGCTCTATGCCGGCAAAATCCGAGCGACAGTAACACCGATGACTGCACGCGTGGTCGTTTCTTTGCGCCCAAACATGTTCACTGCTCGCATGGCTGATGCAGCAACTGAACCAGCCGTCACATCCTTCACACCGCAGTTAGATGAACAGCACCGAAAAGTTGTGGTCACAAGCATTCAACGGAACGAGGGCAAGCTCGACGTCCTGGAAGCGGACATTGTTGTTTCAGGCGGTCGTGGCATGAAAGGACCTGAACATTTTGCACTCATCGAAGAGCTGGCATCGGTCCTCGGTGGTGCTGTGGGGGCGTCGCGTGCTGTTGTGGATGCGGGCTGGCGTCCGCACAGTGAGCAAGTCGGGCAAACGGGGAAAACCGTTTCACCGAATCTCTATCTTGCGTGCGGGATTAGTGGTGCAGTTCAACACTTGGCAGGAATGTCATCGTCGAAGGTTATCGCAGCAATCAACAAAGACAAAGACGCTCCGATCTTCAAGGTTGCTGATTATGGCATTGTTGGAGACGTCTTTGACGTGATTCCTAAGCTCATCGAACAGATCAAGTTGCTCAAGCAACGCATGGCGTAGTAATTTTGCCACAAACACCGTAGCCTCTGGTTCACTGATAATGGCTAAAATCGAAGTTGAAATTCTCGGAATTTCGGCAAGTCCCAATACCAGCAATGCCTACGCAGTTGTCCTGAAAGAAGCCCAAGGAATGCGTAGGCTTCCGATCGTTATTGGCACGCCAGAGGCACAAGCCATTGCTGCCGAGTTGGAGGGCGTTCAGCCAACACGCCCAATGACACACGATTTACTCAAGAACATCATCAATCAGGCTGGAGGGCGAGTGACGGAAGTCTGCATCGTTGATCTGCGCGACAGCATCTTTTACGCAACCATTACCATCGAGGGTCTTGATTTGGAGGTAGATGCGCGCCCCAGCGATGCCATTGCATTAGCCCTTCGCTTTGGTGCACCGATATATGTGATGGACTACGTTCTCGATGAAGCAGGATTTGTTCCGGAAGAGGAGCCTTCGTTTCACGACGCCGACGACGATGATGTTGACGATGACGACGACGATGAGGAAGAGCTGATACGATTGCTCCAATACGGCGACAAGCCGGATGAACCAGAACACATGCCATCGAGTCAGCCGCGGCGTCCGCCATCGAGTCGGCTGGAACAGCTCCGCAGAGAGCTTGACCAAGCCATACGCAACGAAGACTACGAGCGCGCCGCTCAGCTTCGCGACGAAATACGGCGGCTCGAAGGAACCGAACACTAAACACAGTTGCCGAGGTAGCTCAGTCGGTTAGAGCAGCGGAATCATAATCCGCGTGTCGGGGGTTCGAATCCCTCCCTCGGCACTACACTGCGCGCAGTCTCGTCCTGAGGCTGCGCGTTTGTTCGTAGTCAATTTGCAGCACAAATGCCAGACCCTCAACGACAGCCAGCCACACAGCTCGACAGAGCATTTTTCACATCATATTCGTCGAACGGACGCACGGTGACGTTCTTTGGCGATGCGCATCCGTTTTATGCAGGAAGCGTTGTCCGCGCTATGGCGAGTGCACGCAACGGATACAAAGAAATTGCAGCTCTATTTGCGGGGGATATTGCCGCTGCCGAACAATCGCACGGGGGCAATGAAGATGAACTCCGTGCATTCTATGACCGCATGCGCCGCGAGTATCGTGCGACTGTAGTTCGTGTAGACCGTCTAACTCCAAGCATCGTCGAGTTGATTGTTCACGCTCCTGCAGCAGCACGAAAGTTCCGTCCTGGTCAGTTCTATCGGCTCCAGAACTATGCAGCAACGGCTCCAGTGGTTGGCGGGCAACGACTGGTCATGGAAGCACTGGCAATGACCGGTGCCTGGACCGATCCAGAGCGCGGATTGCTTTCGATGATCGCGTTAGAAGTCGGGGCTTCAACACGAATGATTGCCCACCTTGCACCAGGCGAAGCCGTCGTCGTCATGGGCCCAACGGGAACTCCCACGCATATTCCCGAGCGCGAAAATGTTCTTCTCTGCGGTGGAGGTTTAGGCAATGCGGTTTTGTTCTCGATTGCGCACGCTCTCAAATCGCGGGATTGCCGTGTTCTCTACTTTGCTGGGTATCGAAACGGCGCCGATGTCTTCAAAATGGACCACATCGAGGCTGCCACCGATCAAGTGATCTGGTGCACCGATGCCGGCGTGCCCATTCAACCCCGACGGTCCCAGGATCATCATTGGCGC
>JBBIUD010000058.1:0-8539 GCA_037440485.1 Chlorobiota bacterium | reverse complement strand
TCAACTGGGGCAGCCAGCGCTTGGGACAGTGCTCTGCTTTGTGCCGGCAGCGCGAGTCGAGACGAATTGCCAAACGTGCAACTATTCACAAGTTCGGCTCAACGGCTTGGCTGGAGCATATACACAGATTTTGATCAATGGCAGACCAATTGTTTCGCCACTGGTTGCGCTCTATGGCTTGGATCAATTCCCAACCGTCATGCTCGATCGCATCGAGGTCCTCAAAGGGTCGGCATCGGTGCTCTATGGCTCGTCGGCAATTGCAGGAGTGGTCAATCTTATCTCACGGGAGCAGTGGCAAAGTAGTGCATCGGTGAACACAACCCTTTCCCTCATCGGGGGAACAGCCCTTGAAAACATGTCCTCGGCAACACTGCTGCTCAGTGATGACGGCGAGCACATCCCATCGCTGGCCGTGATCGCTCATCGTCGCACGCGTGATGGTTACGATGCCAACGGTGATGGGTTCACCGAGCTCGCACAGCTTCGAACAACAGCTATCGGTGTCGAAACGCGTGTGGGCACCGATAGCATTGGCGCTTTCCATGCCAGTATTGTGCTGCTCGGAGAAGAGCGACGCGGAGGAAATCGTCTGGACCTGCCGCCGGATCGTGCTGACCAGGCCGAATACCGAAACCACGACATTGCCTTCATCACGACCGACTACGCATACCGCTGGGGGAACCACCGCCTGGATGCATATGCAGCGATCACCACGACAACCCGTGCTCATTACACAGGCGTGGACCATGCCGATGGATGGGGGCGGACTCAGAGCACAAGCGGCATTGTTGGTGTGCAAGATGCCATCACCTTTGACCGGCAGCTCCTTGAGCAGATACAAATTGGTGCTGAGTACCAATTCGAACGCACCACCGATGCAATCGAATCCTATGGCTATGCGATTGACCAACGCATCGGGCAGGGGAGTCTCTTTGCACAGGGAATGGTTGGATTGAATCCTGGGTGGACTGCTCTTGTTGGTCTTCGCACAACCTGGCATAGTGCACTCGATCGTCCTGTAATCCTGGCGCGGCTTGGTCTGCTCTGGAAGCCATCGCCATGGTGGGATGTGCGCATCAATTACGGGGAGGGATTCCGTGCGCCGCAAGCCTTCGAAGCGGATATGCATATTGCCTTTGCCAGCGGTGGCGTCTCGCTGATTCGAATTGATCCTGCATTGCGACGCGAAGCAGCGCGCAGCATGACGTTTTCCCTAACCCATCGAATGGGCGACGACGACCGATACTGGGAAGTTAGCGTGGATGGGTTTGCAAGTTGGCTTGCCAACACTTTTGTGCTCGCTGATGCAGGCAGTGATTCGAATGCAAACCGCATCCTTATGCGTACCAATGGCAGCAATGCTCGTGTTGCCGGTATCACCGCTGAACTGTACGGCGTCTGGCAACAACTCGAAATCATGGCAACTGCAACGCTGCAACAGTCATTGTTTGCAGAGCCGGTGCGTTGGTCGAACCAGATGCCGCCTGAACGCCGTTTTCTTCGGACTCCGGACCTCTATGGTTCGGTAACACTTCGTGTGCCAATACGCCAGCGCTGGGAAGTGTTTGCAACAGGTGTCGTCACTGGGCCGATGCTTGTTCCGCACATGGGCATCGCCGGTGACCGACTTGTGCAGACGCCACCAATGATGGACTGCAGTATTACCGTCCGCTGGCGGCTAACCGATCAGCCCTCGGCGCTGGGTTCGCTGACGCTTGGCGTCCGAATGGGGAACATCTTCAATGCATACCAGCAGGACTTCGACCGCGGACGCTATCGCGATAGCAACTACGTTTGGGGTCCTCCTCAACCGCGAACAGTGGCAGTCGAGCTGGAGTGGACGCGGTAGGAGCTATTGTTCCAAGCGCAGAAATGGCAACGCCCAGCGACCCGACTCGCTCTGTACCCGCAGGATATAGACACCGTGTGCCAATCCGCTCGGGAGCGGTATAGACAGCACAGTTTCGCCGCTGGGAAGCCAGCGCTCGGTACTGGCTGTCACTTGCTGTCCGAGCGCATTGACTACTGCGATAGTAAGCTGCGATATGGGTTTGTTGGTGACAACCCGCAGCCAGACAAGCTCGCCGTCAACCACAGTGGTAAGCAGTTCGGTTGTATTTGCTTGAGGATGCTCCGGCGCTGACTGCGTTCCACTTGGTTCCGTGATACTGAAAAGCCCAGCACTTTGCACGCTCAACGATGGGTCTGCTGAGTAGCGTATGCGCACAACCGCGCTGTCGGTCGGTGTATTGGGGACCAGCCAGCTCACCTGCTGTTGTGTTGCGTCGTAGGTGAATTGGATCGTCCGCCAATTGGTACCGGCATTGGTGGAGTAGTCAATGCGAACGCGATTCATAAAATCCGAGCGCCAGCGAATTGTTTGTTGCGAGCCTGCTGGCCAGCGCTCCCCGCCGTTGGGAGAAAGAAGCTCGAGCACAGGTTGCCCAATGGCAAACGGCAGGCTTTGCCCATAGACCGTTGGGTCGTCGGTGCTCTCGACCCGAATAAGGGCATTAGTTGTCGGTTGGTTGGGAATAGTCCATTGGTATTGCACTCCTGTCGAACGGGTAACCAGTGTGTCCCACTGAGCACCACCGTTGAAAGAGACCAGAACGCGGACAGCCGGTACCAACGTCGTTGCCCAGCGGATGGTGATTGCTTCGCCAAATCCGTATCGCTCTCCACCACTTGGAACGACAACGCTCACTGCCGGCATGAGCACGGAAAAACTGGCAGCGGTTGTATCGGCAACCAGCGGATTTGTTTCGCTGAAGACACGGAGCCACACTGTCGGAAGGTTTTGACTCGGAAGGGTCCAGGTGTAGCCTTGATTTCCAGCAGGGACGTTGCTGGCAATTCGGGTCCATGTCCGGAGACTGTCAGTCGAGTATTCGATGGCGACTGTTTGTACCTGGGCCGAAGTCCACCGAATATCTAAATCAGTGCCTCCATTGAACTGCTGATTGCCTACTGGGTGCTGGAGCAGCACAATTGGATTGGTTGGCTGCCGCAAACAACTGTTAGCTCGGCTATTACGAATGACAGCAGCTACTCTTGTGCGAAATGTTAGCTCGACCGATTGCTGAACAAGGTGGCAATAGCTCATGACGCTCCCACCATTCCAAGACGGACGCGGTGTAATTGGAGATCGGTAGCATGCATCTGCAATCGGTGGGTTGCCTGTTTGAGTTACGCACGTATCCAATGGTGGTGCCCAGTAGCAATCGTGTGTATGAGGAGCACCGAAGACGTGCCCGATCTCGTGTGCGACGACCATGACGTCCCATGTGTATGCTAGTGTTGGGTAGGTGTACGTGCCGCGAATTCCGCTGACGCTATAGCCAGAGCCGCGATTGCAGAGTGTCCCTAACCGAGCGATGCCGCCAACATCGGTAGAGCTGGGGGACGTCATCACATGCACTAAATCGCGCGGTACGCTTGCCCAGTTACGATTCCAATACTGAGAAACTTCATTCAGGAGCGCAGCGATGTCCGAGTCGTTTTGGTAGGGGTCTTCTTCGCCGTCGGGAGGCTCCGTCCAGATCATAACCCAGGACACAAAGAGAGTAACGTTGACCTCATCCTCGTAGATGCGGCTTGCCATCGAGAAAACTGCAGCGATATACGATGCAACGCGCGAGGTGCTGCGTCCCAATCGCTGGTAGAGCGATGTTGTGGTCTCAACGGCAACATTTGCTTGAAGCAGAGGGGAATATGCGAGCACATCCGGCGATTTTTTCTGCAGGCTACCGAGCTGCTCGGCATAGTCTGGTAATTCTGCAGCTGAGCATACCCACCGCCAGAGGTTATCATCGGTGGTTGTCGTCGGCGACAGAATGTGCTCAGTACCGTTTGCCGTCATATCACCAGTTGGTTCGATACTGTAGATTGTGCCGTCGCTTCGATGAATGATTGCGTAGAGCTGTCCATCAATAATGCTGAGCCAGACGCGCGAGCCAGCTTCGGTGTTGATCTCGCCACGAAACGCGAACTGCGTTGGTCCTTGAAAGGGGCGTAGTTCTGCTGGCTTACCATCGCGTGGTGCATGGATGCCAATCCACCACTGGGTTTGACCGTCCACACTTGCCCGAGTGCGTTCTAATCGCAACGTCCCAATTTGCCCAATGCCGATAGGGAAGTCAGAAATTTCGATCTCGTGCACCGGTGCAGCAGCCACTGCCGACAGTGCAGGTTTGCTGATCCAGTAAGCAGCAGACTGGGCGCGAAAAACGGAAAGCGATGGCTGCATAAAATACCAAGCACTCACGCGCTCTTGTGCAGCAACCTCAACCATCGCGAGTGCGGCGACGGTAAGCAAAAGAATACGGTACATAAAACCCTGATCAACAAATGAACCTATTCAAAAATAGAGAACGGCTCTGGCTGTGATCGAGTGCATCTGGCGAGGATCGTCGCATGAAGTGAAGTTGGAAGGAATTGATCAGGCAGTTACGAGCAGCAACACTGGTGCAGATTGCAGCTAAATTTGAAGTGCACAACATTTTTCCGATTGTACCATGAACCAGCACCCCGCTACAGCCCTAGATTTTTCGAGTGATGTCGTCGTACAACTTACCAACTGGCGCCGGCGCATCCAGATTCCAACAGAATTGCTCGACCTTGCTGCCCGCGATCAAACAGCATTTTGGGGAGAAGTCGCGCGTACATACCTCGAATGGATCGAGCCACCAACGCAGATTCTTCAGTGGGCGCCACCGCAGCCAGGTAGTGCTCCACCGGTGGCGCGGTGGTTCGATGGCGGCAAGCTCAATGTCGCTGCCAATTGCCTGGACCGCCACGTCACGACATGGCGTCGAAACAAAGCGGCGATCATCTGGGAAGGCGAACCTGGGGATGTTCGAACTCTCACCTACTACGAGCTGTATCGGCAGGTGCAGCGCTTTGCAAATGTCCTCATCTCACTTGGTGTTGAAAAAGGTGATCGTGTGACGATATACTTGCCGCTGATCCCGGAAGCTGTGATTGCAATGCTTGCGTGCGCGCGCATTGGCGCGATTCACAGTGTGGTGTTTGGTGGATTTTCAGCGGAAGCACTGCGCGATCGAATCAATGATTCGCAAAGCAGTGTGCTCATTACTGCCGACGGCGGATGGCGACGCGGCAGCATCGTTCCGCTCAAACGGAATGCTGATACTGCTCTGGAACAGTGTCCTACGGTGCGGCATGTTGTCGTTGTACATCGCGGGACCGATGATCCAACGCGTGTTTCGATGCTCGAAGGGCGTGATCATTGGTGGCATCGCCTCATGGAGCATGCTGCTGCAGAATGTCCACCACAAGCCATGGAAAGTGAGGACCCCCTGTTCATTCTCTACACCAGCGGGACGACGGGCAAACCGAAGGGGCAACTCCATACAACAGCGGGCTATTTGACCGGTGTAACGCTGACAACGCGGTGGGTCTTCGATCTTGCTGATGAGGATGTGTTCTGGTGTACTGCAGATGTAGGCTGGATTACCGGGCATAGTTACGTGGTGTATGGTCCGCTCTCGTGCGGTGCAACCGTGCTGCTCTACGAGGGTGCGCCGGACTATCCCGATCGCGATCGCTGGTGGAGTCTGGTCGAGCGGTACGGGGTGACGATTTTCTACACGGCGCCGACAGCAATTCGTGCAATGATGCGATGGGGGGAGCACTACGTCCAGCGCCATGACCTGAGCACCCTTCGACTGCTGGGGAGTGTTGGCGAGCCAATCAATCCAGAAGCATGGATGTGGTACTGGGAGCACATCGGTGGCAAGCGCTGCCCCGTTGTGGATACGTGGTGGCAGACGGAAACTGGGTGTATCGTTATTGCTCCACTGCCTGGAATAACACCACTCAAGCCAGGTTCAGCAACACGACCACTGCCAGGGTTCCGCGCCTCTGTGCTCGACGATAGCGGCGATCGGGTGACTCCTGGTAGGCGCGGCTATTTGGTCCTGGAGCATCCATGGCCAGCGATGTCGCGCACAATCTGGGGCGACCACGCGCGCTATGTGGAAACGTACTGGTCACGCTTTCCAGGCAAGTATTTCACTGGTGATGCAGCCACATGCGATAGAGACGGTTACTATTGGCTTCTTGGACGAACAGATGACGTCCTCAATGTCGCAGGGCATCGGCTTAGCACGATGGAACTCGAAAGCATCCTCGTTGAGCATCCGGCAGTTGCCGAGGCAGCGGTGATCGGTCGAACTGATGCAGTCAAGGGACAGGTACCGGTTGCATTTGTGACCGTGCGGGAATCCTTCCAGATGCAGGGAGGACTTGCCGAGGAATTGAAAGACTACGTCGCCACGCGGATCGGCGCACTGGCACGGCCAGCGGAGGTGCACATTACTGCGGAGCTTCCCAAGACACGCTCTGGAAAAATCATGCGCCGATTGCTACGAGATATTGCCGAAGGACGCGTCCTCGGCGACACAACCACACTCGCCGACCCTGGCGTTGTGCAGCATCTGGTGCAGCTTTATCGAGAGGAATAACGTTCGCACGCACCTGCGAAGTGCAAAATCACTGAAGCGATTTGTGAATTGGTTTTGTATATTTTGCGCAGGAAGGGTTGGAGGAACAAACTTGCGGTGTACGCGGTCTTTGACGCACAAAGATTGCAAGGCGTACCGATGCAACAGCGGTGGTGGTTCTTGCGCAGCGCAGCGATCCTTGCCGCGCGTGAGAGAAGGCGCATGGCAGACTTGCGATGCGCAGAATTATTCTGCTTTTGGAGTAAGCCAAGGCCTCCTCCAGAGGATAGGGGCTACACTGAAGCATCTGATAGATCCGATGCAGCGTGTGGGAGGTAGAGCATGCAACATCTCTTTGTTTGTTCAACCAATGTTCAACAACCTGAAGTTCAACCATGAATGCTCTGTTTGAAGTGCTTCGTCGTGGCTTCCGCTGGGGAGTCACCATTGCAGCAGTGCTGCTTACGATGCCGTTGCACGCACAGCAGCCGTGCGGCGTCAGCGTCAACATCATCCCAATCGGTAAGGATACTATCATGGCACAGATGGGTCCTGTCGAGCGATGTATCTATCGCGTCGAACTCCTCAACAGTCGGAACGATGTCTATTCCGTTCGCTTTGATCCCATCGCTTCGTCAACGCAAATCTGGTACGCAGCACCGATTTCACCAACCGTCGCTGTTGGAAATAGCAGCGGTGCATGGTGGTTTTTGACTGGACCAGGGAGCTATCCGATCTCGGCTTCAGCATACCCAATCGGAAGGTTGTACGTCAGTGGTCCAGCTCCACATCAGTTTCGTGTGACGTTCCGAAATGCGAACGAGCAAACGCTTTGCTGGCTCGTTGTCGTCGGTCAGTGTGAAACGAGCGATGTAGGGTTCCAGGGTGGCTGCCTTGTCCCATCCATCAACATCAGCACAGGCTTCAACCCCGCGACTGGTTCGGTGATTCCGATTACCCCAACGTCCTACGACCCCAACTGGATTGTCATCTCCGACCCACTCCCGACTACAAACGAACCACGACCGGCCAGCGTGATTACGAGCTACGCTAATGTTCCTGGAGGGTGTTGCTGGCAGGGACCTTTACCAGGATCACAATGGATAGCTGTTTACAATAGTCCTACCAACAGCACCAATGGTGTCTATGTCTTCGAGCGATGCTTCTGCATCGAAAGGCAGACACGTGCCGTTGTTGAATTGCAGGTGCTTGCTGATGACATCGTGGATTCGATCCTTGTCTGCGGACAGAAGATGACCAACCGCACGCCCACTCTCACTAATAATTGGTTCCTAACACCTCAACGACTCTATCGCGATACAGTAAACCTGCAAAGTGGTACGTGCTGTATCCGGGTTTACGTAAGAAACACCAATCAACAGGCCTTTGGGCTTGACATTGCGGGTAGTATCATGGCGCTTGGTCCAGCGGCTACGCTGCTTGCTGATACCTGTTGCAGCCAGTCGAAGTGTTGGATTGTGGGGCAAAAGATCCACGACCTCAACTGCAACGGCAAGATTGACCAGGGCGAGCCTGCACTCAGCGGATGGACGATAACAGCAACCGCAGGGAACAACACTTTCTCTGCAACCACAGGAAGCGATGGGTGGTATAGCATCCAAGTGCCTCCTGGCACGTACACACTTACCGAGCAAGTCAAGCCAGGCTTTACGCCATCAACGCCCTCGGGTGGCCCTTACATCGTGACGATTGCCCAAGGTCAGGTCTTGCAGTACGACTTTCTCAACTGCACCGCACCGCCACCGTGCGATACGATTGGGAAGCCCCGGCTTGATAGTGCCTGCTGCCAGTTTACGATTCCAATCTTTCTTGCACAAGGGCCAGGAGGTGTAACCAAAATTGACTGGTCGCTCCCCTCTGGTGGCACATATGGTGGCACAATGGAGAGCATCACACCCTTGTTGAGCTGTCCAGCCACGTTGACCCCGCCAAATCCTTACGGCACAACGAGCGGAACAATCACATTTACGCCAGCGTGCACGGCAAATCCGCTGAATTTGATGATGGAAGTTAACCCCACGACAGCAAGCGGCGAGGTGAGACTAGTC
>JBBIUD010000057.1:0-8771 GCA_037440485.1 Chlorobiota bacterium | reverse complement strand
CACCCAAGACCACGCTGCTGCTGCCATTGCGGCGGCGGGCATTCCCGTTTTTGCCTGGAAAGGAGAAACCGAGGACGAATACCGCTGGTGTATCGAGCAGACGCTCTTTTTTGGATCGCCCGACCGCCCGCTGACGATGATCCTCGACGACGGTGGCGACTTGACCAACCTTGTGCTCGATGAATACCCCGAACTGGTGCAACACATCCGCGGCATCACCGAAGAAACCACGACCGGCGTCCGCCGTCTCTACGAACGCATGCAGCAGGGACGGCTGCCGATTCCCGCAATCAACGTCAACGACTCGGTAACCAAATCAAAATTCGACAACAAGTACGGTTGCCGCGAATCCTGCGTGGATGCTATTCGGCGAGCAACCGACATCATGATTGCCGGGAAAGTGGCGGTCGTCGCCGGATATGGAGACGTCGGGAAAGGCTCGGCAGCATCGCTCCGCGGTGCTGGTGCGCGCGTGATTATCACCGAGATTGACCCCATTTGCGCTCTGCAAGCAGTTATGGATGGCTACCAGGTCCGCCGCTTACAGGATGCTGTCCCCGAAGCCGACATCGTCATCACCGCAACGGGTAATTGCGATGTTGTCACCGGCGACATCTTCAAACGGATGAAGGACAAAACCATCGTTGGCAACATCGGGCATTTCGACAACGAGATTGACATGGCCTGGCTCAACCAGCACTATGGGCACACGCGTGTGCAAATCAAGCCGCTGGTGGACCTTTACAACATTGACGGCAAGGAAATCATCGTGCTGGCAGAGGGTCGGCTGATGAACTTAGGCTGCGCAACAGGGCATCCGTCGTTTGTTATGTCGGCATCGTTTACCAACCAGACGCTGGCACAGATTGAGCTGTGGCGTCATTCCGCGAGGTACGAGCCGGGCGTCTATACCTTGCCCAAGCATTTGGACGAAGAGGTTGCCCGTCTGCACCTTGCCAAGCTCGGTGCGCAGCTCGATGTGCTCACCGAAAAGCAAGCGCGCTACATTGGCGTTCCCATCGAGGGTCCCTACAAGCCGGACTACTACCGGTACTGAGTTCACTTATCAAGCGTAGAGGCTATGCCCGGCCGTCGTCAATCAAGTCAAAGCGGTGCTTCCCTGGAACAGGATGTTGCCATGCTTGCTGAAGAATTAGGCTTGGAAGTACACAAACACGTGAAGGCTGGTCATCGGCTGTGGGGCAGGCGTCGCTATATTGACGTTGTGATCTACGACAGAAAAACACGCAAATCACTCGGTGTTGAATGCAAGGCACAGACCCAACAAGGAACCGCTGAGGAAAAAATCCCTGCAACGATCCAGGATATTGCCTCATGGCCAATACCGGGCATCGTTGTTTTGAGAGGTGAAGGCTTTTCCGATCAAATCAAAGCATTTGCCTTGGCAACAGGAAGGGCTGTTCTTTTTGAAGACTTTCGTGACTGGTTGATACTTTATTTTGGATTGCATGATGCCGACACTGACTAATAGCCATCTTCTTCCTCGCCCTTTTCTAAAGTGGGCAGGTGGTAAAACTCAAATAGCAGAACTAATTATCCAGCGCCGACCCTCGTCGTTCAACGTATATCATGAACCTTTTCTTGGCAGTGGAGCGGTCTTTTTTGCTCTTTACCGCCACGGTCTGCTAAAAAAAGCGGTCCTTTCCGACATCAACTGGGAACTGATCGAGACCTTCACAGCCATACGCGATTGTCCTGGTGAAGTCATGGCTATCCTGGCAGAGTTTCCCTATAGCCCGGAATTTTACTATCAGCTACGCGAACATAATCCCCGTAACCTTAGCAGGGCAGAGCGGGCGGCACGGATGATTTACCTAAACAAAACCGGTTACAACGGACTCTACCGAGTCAATCGAAAGGGCAAGTTCAATGTACCATTTGGAAGCTACCGCAATCCCACATACTATGATGCCGACAATCTCCGTGCTGTTTCTCGAGCACTCGAAAATGTCGAGCTTCGGTGCGAACCATTTACAGCTATCCAAAATCGAGCATGTCCTGGTGATTGGGTTTACTTTGACCCGCCTTACGTACCGGTCACAAAAACTGCAAACTTTACTGCCTACCAAGCATGTGGATTTGGCATCGAGGACCATCAAACGCTAAGCACACTCTGTCGTGATTTGACTGAAGGAGGCATTTCTATCACGTTGTCGAACTCAGACACCCCGCTTGTTCACAGCCTTTACGCAGCTCCTGTCTTTCACATCGAGCGTCTGGCAGTACGACGCGCAATCAATTGTAATGCAGAACGGCGGGGTCCTGTCTTTGAGGTACTGATAACGAACTTTCCTCCCACCGAACATCTGTTGGTATAGGGAGAAATTTGGTGAAGTACTCAGCGCAGGTACAAGACCGGCGCTTACCCCGCGCAACTACTTCCGCCGGAACAGCAGCGAGATCGGTACGCCCTCCAACGGCAAAAGCTGCCGCAGGACCCGCTCGATGAAGCGTTTGTAGTGGTCGGGCACAAGGTCCGGGAAATTGGTAAAAAACACAAACAGCGGCGGCGCAACACCCGTCTGCGTGACGTAATTGAATCGCAGGTCGCGTCCCCTGACCGCAGGCGGTGGTGTGCGCTCCAGCTCCGGAAGCACCTGTTGATTGAGCTCTGCCGTTGACACTCGCTGTAACCGACGCTGCCGTATCTGCTCGGCTTTCTCGATGAGTGTCACCAGGCGCTGCTTTGTCACCGCCGAGGTGAACACAATCGGTGCAAACGCTGCCGTGGGAAGCTCCGCGCGAATACGCTCGGCGTAGCGATCGGCGGTCGTGGCATCTTTTTCGATCAGGTCCCACTTGTTGACCGCAATGATAATGCCCTTGCGAGCTGCAATGACATCGGCGATGATCTGCTTGTCCTGATGCTCCAGCCCGCGTTCTGCATCGAGCACCACAACGGCAACGTCGCACCGCTCAATGGCGCGCTGCGTACGCAAAACGCTGTAGAGTTCGACCGACTCGGTGATCATGCTACGCCGACGCAAACCAGCAGTGTCAACGAGCACAATCTGGCGACCGTGGTAGCGCAGCACGCTATCAACGGCATCGCGTGTTGTGCCGGCGATGGGTGTGACCACCATGCGTTCCTGCCCCAACAGCGCATTGACAATCGAGGATTTGCCAACATTGGGTCGCCCGACGATGGCGATCTTAAGCCGCTCATCGGCTGGGGGTGGTGGCTCTGGCTGCAGGTGTGCAACGATCGCATCGAGCAAATCCCCCGTTTGCCGGCCGCTCATTGCCGAAATACCGAACACCTGCTCAAATCCAAGCCGGTAGGCTTCGGCAATCGCAGCATCGTGCTGGGGGTGGTCGCACTTGTTGACTGCAACAAGAACGGGTTTTGCTACACCGCGCAACCGTGCCGCAATGGCGCTATCGAGCGGTGTCAGACCACTGGAGGCATCAACAACGAACACGATGACATCGGCTTCGGCGATTGCCAGTTCGGCTTGCTCCCGAATGGCACGCTCGAATAGTTCCTCGCTATCAGGAACGATACCGCCGGTGTCCACCAACCGAAAGTGCACACCGTTCCACTCAGTATCGCCGTAGAGCCGGTCACGTGTGACACCTGGTTGCTCCTCGACGATCGCTTCCCGCCGCTCCAGAATGCGATTGAACAGAGTGGATTTGCCGACGTTCGGACGCCCAACGATCGCAACAGTATTCATTCGGCAGACTGAAGGTGGTGCAACTGCTCGAGAACCTCCCGGGCATGACCAGCAGGGCGGACCTTACGAAACACTGCAGCAATCCGACCGTCGGGAGCAATGATGTAGGTTGTTCGCTCGATTCCATGGTAGGTTCGACCGTAGAGCTTTTTCTCGGTCCAGACGCCGTAATCGCTGGCGATGCGGTGATCGGTATCGGCAACCAGTCGGAAGGGCAAGGCATGCTTGTCGGCAAACCGTCGGTGCGAGGCAACCGAGTCGGGGCTAACGCCGATGACAACAGCATTGGCAGCACCCAGCTCCTCGATGGCATCGCGGAACTGGCATGCTTCCTGGGTGCAGCCACTGGTGTGGTCTTTGGGGTAAAAGTAGAGCACTACCCACGAGCCTCTGTACTGGGATAGGCTAACGGTGCGCCCGTCCTGATCGAGCGCTGTAAATTCGGGAGCAGTTTCACCGACTGATCGTGGCATGGCTTGGCATCCATGGTGGTTGATTGTTGTGGTCGTGGTGCTGCTCGGTTGTCGAACGACACCAACCGAGCCAGCGCCTACCGACGAAGCATTGTCCGTCCGCATTGTGACGACGATGCCCGGAAACACCGAAGGCATGCCGGGCATTGCCTACACGTTCCGCGCCGAGCATCCGCCGCTCAGCGGTGACCCGATCGAGTATCGCTGGGATTTCGACACAGCCCAGGCACGGACCTCGACGCCACAGGTTCAGTACGCATTCGCCTCGATCGGATGGTATCGGGTACGCGTGATGCTTCTGCGCGGGGATCGTGTCGTCGGGACTGGTTCTCTTCTGGTCAACATTCGCACCGAGCCGCCCGTTCTTTCGATGGTGCCTATTCCTGCCGGCAGTTTTGTGCGCGGTTCTCTTCGGGGCGACTTTTTGGAGCAGCCGCTGGCGCTCGTCCGTATTTCAACACCCCTGCTGATGAGCGCCTACGAAATCACCCAAGCCGAATGGGAACAGGTCATGGGCACTAGTCCCGCCTACCACCGCGGCGCAACACTTCCGGTCGAGAGCATCACCTGGATGGATGCAGTAGATTTCTGCAACCGGCTCTCGGTGCGCGCAGGGTTGCAGCCCTGCTACCGCATCCGGGGCGATACGGTTGACTGTGACTGGAACGCGACCGGCTACCGGTTGCCCACCGAAGCCGAGTGGGAATACGCCGCCCGAGCAGGCACGACAACCGACATCTATAGCGGCGACATCGAGCAACCCTACGCCGAATGCACTCCGACCGATACGCTCGACCCTCGACTGGACCGCATCGCATGGTACTGCAAAAATTCTGGCTACCAGCCACACCCGGTCGGACAAAAAGAACCCAACCCGTGGGGACTCTACGACATGCTCGGGAACGTCGCCGAGCTGGTCTGGGATTGGAGCAACGGTTTGCCCTATGGAACGAGTGACACACTCGATCCCCGCGGACCCAGCACCGGCATGCTTCGTCGCTTCCGGGGAGGCAGTTTTCTCGATGGGGCACGCGCCTGTCGCGCTGCTGCACGCCAGTACGCGACACCGCCGACTCGCGGCAAGTTTTACGTCGGCTTTCGCCTGGTGCGCCGCGCCCCATAGCAGATGGCACAATCCTTGCACAGCCAGCAGAAAACACACGGCACACGGTGTAATGCCAACGCAAATTACTGTTCAGCTCTACCGAAAACCCGCAAAGATTCAGATTCTCCGCTCCGACGACCCGCTAGCGTTCGAGCCGCTGGCGCTGGAGGACTTTTCCGATGAGACTGAATTTGCTGACTTGCCGGAGGAATCACCCCCACCGAGCGAAAGCCCACCGCTGCCGGAAGAAGCACCGATGTTTACCATCGAGCAGGTGCAGCAGGAAGTTCAAGCTGCCTACGAGCGAGGCTTTGCCGAAGGGCAAGAAGTGGGCAGCGCCGTGCTGCAAACCGAAATCAACACGCTGACCGAACGCATACGAAATCTCGATTCAGCAATGGTGGCACTCCAGCAGCAATACGCCGACGCCATCGCCTCGATCGAGAACGTTGCGCTCGATCTGGCTGTGACGATCGCCCGTGCCATTTTGGGCTACGAAGCCGAGCGAACAACTGAGTGCGTGCTGGCGCAAGCTCGCTCGGCACTGGCGCTCTACCACGGAAAGGACGCCGTCCGCATTCGACTGCACCCGCACTCGCTGGAGGCACTCGAACGCGCCGGTAACCGGCTTGCGCTCGATACAAGCGGCTCTCAGAGCATCACCCTGGTTGCCGATCCGAACGTCGAGCCGGGCGGCTGCATCCTCGAAACGGCACTTGGTACCTTCGACGCACAGCTCCGCACGCAACTGGACCGCGCTCGGCAGTATTTGGCATCGCAAATTCTTGGCACATCCAGAACACCCGATGACGACAGCACGGCAATTTGACACGCTCGAGATTCCCAAGCGCGTCCTCGTTGAACATGCTGGCACCATTGCCAACGTTATTGGCGTCACCATCGAAAGCATTGGTCCGCAGGCAGCAATCGGCGAGCTACTGGAGCTTCGCGCACCCGACGGGCAGCTACACGCGCTCTGCGAGGTGGTCGGTTTTCGCGATAGCCGTATCATCGCGATGGTGCTGGGGCACACCCAGCGCTTGATGCCCGGCATGAAACTCGTCGCCACAGGCAGGTCGCTGGACGTTGAGCTCAGCCCAGCCCTGCTGGGACGCGTGCTCGATGGATTAGGCAGACCGCTCGATGGCAATGGACGCATTCGTGCTGCCGAGCGCCGCAGCGTCTATGCGACAGCTCCCTCTCCGCTGGACCGTCAACGCATCACAACGCCCTTGGAAACCGGCGTCCGTGCCATTGATGGCATGCTCACGCTCGGAAAAGGTCAGCGCATGGGCATTTTCGCTGGATCAGGTGTCGGCAAATCCACTCTGCTGGGAATGCTCGCACGCCACACCAGCGCTGATGTCAATGTCATTGCCCTCATCGGGGAGCGCGGGCGGGAAGTGCGGGAGTTTCTCGAAAAAGACCTTGGCGCTGCAGGCTTGGAACGCTCGGTGGTCGTCTGCGCCACCAGTGATCAATCGGCACTGATTCGGCTCAAGGCAGCGTTAGTGGCAACGACGATTGCCGAGTATTTCCGCGACCAGGGACTCGACGTTCTGCTCATGATGGACTCGGTCACACGCCTTGCCATGGCACAACGCGAAGTCGGGCTTGCCGTCGGCGAACCTCCCACAACCAAAGGCTACACCCCGTCGGTTTTTGCCTTGCTCCACAGCGTCATGGAACGCGCTGGCACCTCCAGTGTCGGCACCATTACCGCCCTGTACACGGTACTCGTCGAGGGCGATGACATGAACGAACCCATCGCCGACGCTGCGCGCGGTATTCTCGACGGACACATTGTGCTCTCCCGTAAACTGGCGCACCAGGGACACTATCCCGCCATTGACGTCCTCCAAAGCGTCAGCCGAATTATGGACGACATCACAAGCAGCCAACATCGCACGGCTGCCGCGCAGCTCAAGGAATTGCTCGCGCTCTACGCCGAAGCAGAAGACCTCATCGCCGTTGGCGCCTACCAGGCGGGAACAAATCCACAGCTTGATCGCGCCATTGCGTTGCGCCCGGCATTGCTGGACTTTTTGCGGCAGCAAAAAAACGACCACACGCGATTTGAGCAAACCTGCACCCGTCTGCTCGAGCTTGCAGCCATGGAGCCGGCAGCGCTCGCCCCCAACCGCACGACCGAGCATCCACTGCCGGCACGTTCGGTTTAGCTAAGACAGCAGCGGTGATATGTTTGCTGCTGGTGTCCCAACAAACGCTGACGAGTGCTATGGTACTGGTCATTGGGCTTGTGCTTATCGCAGCAGGCACACTACCGGCGCAACGGTTTCCTGATCGGTGGATTCTGATCAACCCGCTGCTCGATACAGCCGACTCTGTTCCGGCTGGGCAATGGCGGTGGATGCCCTCGAGCGCTGGCTGGGGTGAATTCGGTGGCTACCTGCTCGAACACGACGCAGAGCACGCATGGATCCAGCGATTAGGCGCACTTATCGAACTGCTCCGGATTGGGCAAACCACAAGCATTGGCTTCACCAGCGAGATTGAGTTCATTGCCAATCCAGACAACGACATTCGCTTCAATCCACGCGCGGTGTTCTGGCAGGAAGGGCTTCTGCTCACACTGGCTGGCGAGCAGCACTTCTGGCAGGTGGGCTACTACCATCGGTGCAAGCACGACGTGGATAATCTGGCAATCGGTCGCGAGCGCTCGCTCATTTATGGCAGTCTGATGGGGCGGTACATCGTGCCGATTCACCACGCGAACTGGCGCGGTGCCGGCGTCATTCGCGCTGACCTCTACACGATTCGCCAGGACGACCGCACTCCACCAGCCGACGATGGTCGTGCTCCACATCTGCAGCGCATGACGGGATCGCTCAGCGGCAGCATCCACCTGAGCCGTCCCGTGATCGGATCGCTGGTGGGTGTGTACACCGCATCGTGGATAATGCTGACAGCCTTTGGCTCTCAGCGCAGCACGGTGCCACGCTTCGACGCCAGCAGTTTCCGTTCAGCAACGCTTCAGGGCGGGATTGCTGCCGGCATTGCGATCACCGGACGCGCACACTTTCGCATCGGTCTGGCGTGGGAGTACCTTGCCGACACCGGCATCAATCCACGCCCCGAACAGACACACCTGGTATCGTTGACCATTAGCATCACTAATCCTGCTGCGATGTGGTAGCCGGCACCATCACGCCAGTGTGGCGTGCAACTTTTGTGCGACCGATTCGTAGATGCCTGCCGTCGGCATTCCTGATTGTTTCACCGTTTCTTTGTTGATCCCATGCAACGACACCGGCAGTGGCATCGCATGCTGATCCTCGCAGTCGCCGTGCTGGCAGGATGTGCCAGTACGTCCTCACCATCGCGCATCGAACGCCTGACAATTGGCAGCGGTGGCGGTTTCAGCGGCATGCACAGTGGCTATAGACTGGAACGCTCCGGCATCATAGAGGAAGTGGAAATGCAGTCTGGTACCACGCGCGTTCGCTCGACGGCAAAGTTTCCCGCCAGCGTTGT
>JBBIUD010000056.1:0-8847 GCA_037440485.1 Chlorobiota bacterium | reverse complement strand
TCCGCTCTTGCAGGCATATCAGCGTGGTGGCACTCGAGAAATTGATCGCTACCTTGCTAACTGGGAACTTCAATTGCGTGCGGCACTGTTCGTGAGCGGTTGCAGCACACTTGAAGCGCTACGGAATACACCCCTGCGTACACGATATTCTCACCAATCCACCGAACCCGAATGAAAGATCGTTACCTTGATGTCATCGAACGCCACCTCAATGAATCGCTGGAACGCATACACCTTCCAGAACAATTGGAAGCTCCAATCACGTACGCACTCCAGAGTGGGGGTAAGCGGTTGCGTCCATTGATTACGCTTTTAGCTGCAGATGCATGCAACGGTAGCGCCGATTACGCTGCACCCGTCGCCGCGGCAATCGAAATTTTGCACAACTTCACGCTCACGCACGACGACATTATGGACCGCTCTCCCTTGCGGCGAGGAAAGGCGACCGTCTTTACGCAGTGGGATGAAGCAACTGCGATTTTAGCTGGCGATACCATGATGGGTATTGCCTATGGCATGCTTTGCTCCAACTACGAGGCAGACTTGTGCCAAGTACTGGTTCAGGAATTTTCTGCAGCATTCGTCGAAATCTGCATTGGACAAGCCGAAGACTTGGCTTTCTGTACAAGTCCAGCCGTCACAATGGATGATTACCTTAGGATGATCTCGCGTAAAACCGCACGGCTCTTTGCGACAGCAGCGCTAGCCGGGGGAATGGTTGCGCGTGCTGACCGAGCAACGCTCGACGCACTGAGCACCTTTGGCACGTCAATTGGAATTGCTTTTCAAGTGCAGGATGATATGCTCGACCTGTTCGGGACACCAGAATTTGGCAAGCAACGTGGGCAAGACCTTCGCGAAGGCAAAAAAACATATCCTGTGCTCTGCGCTGCTGAATTGGTAACAGATTCGAATGACCAAGACATTCTGGCACACTACCTGGCTGGTGGCCGGTTATGCACAGATGCGGAAATCGAGGAGATCGCAGCACTCTGCCAGCGCGTTGGGGTCCATTCCGCCGCACAGTCAACCATTGACCAGTACATTCACAATGCCTGTCAGGCACTCGTTGACCGGCTCCCCCCGACACCGGCACGCGCAGAACTGATTGCAATCGCCGAACAAACCCGGAGGCGACGGTTGTAATCGGCTGGTACACTCTACAACAAGCGTATTTCCATCTTCTGGAATGTCACGGTACATCAGAAAGGCACGCTGTATTCAGCGTGCCTTTCTGCAGATGCGGCTACTTCGACGTATGAAACTACTTCATCTCGACTTCTGCCTCAAGGCTTTCAAGGTCTGCGTCAATCTCGCGTTCGCCCAGCATATCGTAGAGATAGCCAAGCTTTTTGCGCAGGTGCAGGACTGCATACCGCTTGCGTGCAAGCAGCGTGTTGATATTGACGCCCGTTGCTTCGCTCATTTCCCGGAAGGAAACACCCTCGAACTCATTTTTTTCGAACACTTCGCGCTGCTCGGGCGGAAGTTCGGCGAGTCCTTTTTGGATCTCGTCCCAGATCGTTTTGCGCAGCAGCTCAGTGTCAGGCGAATAACTTTCGTCGGCGATGAAATTTTCGAACGATTCAACGCCTTCGTCAATCTGCGCAGGAGTTAGCATATCGGAAAAGGCATCGGTTTTCTTTTTCCGATACGAGTCAATGATGCGGTTGCGCACGGCAGTAAAGACCCACGAGGCAACATTTTCGATGGGTTTATCGAGCGTTTGCGCCGCCGCAAGGACATTGGCGAAAACATCGTGGAGGATGTCTTCGGCTTCTTCTTGCGTTTTGACCCGCTGACGGATGAAACCGAGCAGCTTTTTGCGGTCGGTACGATAGAGTTGTTCGAGCTGCATTGCCAGGTTCATAGCCGGCTCCTTTCGTTGAATTGTGGCACTTCCAGTTACGCGCTCTGCTGAGCGCAACGAGGTCGGCAATTGGTCATGCCACATGTCTCCATTGGTTCGTTGAACTTCGTTCGCAATAACACAGTCTTGGCGCATTTTGTTTCGTCGTTGTTGTTCGACACCGTCTTCAGCACAAAAGCGTGCCACATCGGTGACAGAATTCTGAATCGGCAACTTAGACACATCCAACTGACATTTGTTGACGGGAGTCTGGACGTTCTGTCATCAATCCTGGCGCATCGGAATACGAATACCGAAGCGTCGCGCATTCGAAATAGCTTGCTCATAGCCGGCATCGGCATGGCGTAGAATGCCCGTTAGTGGATCAAAGGTGAGCACGCGTTCCAACCGACGATCAGCCTCTGGCGTTCCATCGGCGACGATGACCATGCCGGCATGTAACGAAAGCCCCATACCAACGCCACCGCCGTGGTGGAAGGAGACCCACGTTGCTCCACCAATTGCATTGAGGGCAAAGTTGAAGTACACCCAATCGGCAATTGCATCGGAGCCATCGCGCATGGCTTCTGTTTCCCGGTACGGCGATGCTACCGATCCACAATCGAGATGATCACGCCCAATAACAATCGGAGCGCGGACTCGACCGCTGCGCACCAGCTCGTTGAACAGCAGTCCTGCCTGTGCGCGTTCACCGTAGCCAAGCCAGCATATTCGCGCCGGTAAACCTTGATACCGGATGTGACGCTGTGCACTGCGAATCCACTGGTGTAGGTGCTCATTCTCCGGAAAAAGCTCCATGATTGCCTCGTCGGTCACGCGGATATCGTCGGGATCACCGCTGAGCGCCACCCATCGGAACGGTCCGCGACCATCACAGAATTGGGGTCGGATAAATTCGGGCACAAAACCGGGAATTTCGAATGCGCGGTCAACCGCACCGTGTTCTTTTGCGACACCACGGATGTTGTTGCCGTAATCGAAAACCACTGCCCCCCGCTCGCGGAATGCAAGCATTGCCCGAACATGCTCGGCAATCGAAGCATAGGTTCGGCGAAGGTATTCAGCCGGGTTGCTCCGCCGAAGTGCATCGGCTTCAGACTTACTCAGTCCCGCTGGGTAGTAGCCGTTGAGCGGGTCGTGCGCCGCTGTTTGGTCGGTAACAACATCCGGTGTAATCCCACGGCGAACCAACTCCGGATGAACTTCTGCAGCATTGCCAACCAAGCCAATCGAAATCGGTGTACCGGTAGCTTTATGCTCCTCGATAAGAGCGAGCGCATGGTCCAGATCATCGAGCACGTGCTGGCAATAACCATCGCGGATGCGTTTTTCGATCCGTTCACGATCAATCTCAACGCACAAGATTGCCGCCCCTGCAATCGTTGCTGCAAGTGGCTGCGCTCCTCCCATCCCTCCCATGCCAGCAGTAAGGACAAACCGTCCGCGAAGCGTTCCGTTGAAGTACTTCCGTGCACATTCAGCAAATGTCTCGTAGGTTCCCTGGACGATTCCTTGCGTTCCAATGTAAATCCAGCTTCCTGCAGTCATTTGTCCGTACATCGTCAGACCCAGTGCTTCCAATCGGCGGAATTCGTCCCAAGTCGCCCACTTTGGCACAAGATTAGCGTTGGCAATGATCACACGCGGTGCGTCGGGATAGGTGCGTACCACGCCCACCGGCTTACCCGATTGAACAAGCAGCGTCTCATCGGCATCCATCGTGCGCAGCGTTTCCAATATCGCATCATAGCATTCCCAATTGCGAGCAGCTTTTCCGCTGCCGCCGTACACAATCAATTCGTGGGGTTTTTCCGCGTTTGCTGGATCGAGGTTGTTTTGTATCATCCGATATGCAGCCTCGATCTGCCAATTTTTACACGTCAGCTCTGTTCCGCGCGGAGCACCGAGTTTGCGCTGCATCGTCGTCATTGCTTTGACCGTTGATGGGATGTATCGTCATTGCGTACCGATTCTGCAATCTGTCGTAGAAGCTGCCACGGATAAATTCCCGTGTCGTGCCCATCTGCCCACCGCACACGAACACCGTAGTTCCCGACCGGCTCAAGCGCGATCAGCTCATTCATTCCTGGCACATATTGCACCAGTGGAAGCAGAACGGTTTTTCCGAAAACGTGCTCGCCCTTGCAGTACGCACACGGACAATGCTGCCGCAACACGTCCAATGGTATGTCTGCTGTAAAATCATCGCCCCATGCGATACGCAGCGTGGCGGCATCGCGACGCTCAATCTTTGTCGGGAGTGGGACTGCCATCACGCTGGGCAAGCACTGCGCAGACAATAAACAAACTGAATCTTCATCGGCACTGCAAAAATCGTAAATTCTCAGTAAATTTCACCAGCAATCTCACGCGACTCTTCTCCGGCATGACCGCTATGAAGATTATTCAACACACTATCGAAATTCAACCGCCAGAGCGAGGCATTCACTGCATCACCGAGCACATCATTGAACAACTGCCAGAGCTTGCGCAGTTCCGACATGGATTGCTCCATCTTTTCCTTCAGCATACAAGCGCAGCCTTGGCGCTCGGCGAGAATACCGATCCTGACGTTAGAGATGACTTACAGGAGCACCTCGAACGGCTTATCCCCGATGACATCCGACTCTATCGCCATGCACTCGAAGGTGCCGATGATGCCTCATCGCACATCAAAAGTGCGATCATTGGTGCAAGTTTGTTGCTGCCCATTGCAGACGGACACGTGATGCTGGGACGGTGGCAGGGCATTTATTTGTGCGAGTTTCGCGCCCAACGGCTCCGTCGGCGCATCGTGGCAACTATTGTGGGTCAAGAGCAATGAATGCCGCCCAACTGCTCCGCCGATATGCTCAGCCCCTTGCTGAGTCGCTGCTGAACCTGTTCCTTCCGTGGCGATGCTTGATCTGCGGCTCAGTGCTGCCGACGGATACACTTTGGCATTACATCTGCCAGCGGTGTTTCGATCAGATTCCACCAGCGCCAGCACCACCAGCGTTACGTTCGATTGCCGATGAGCATCTTGAGCCGGATGAGCGTGCACTCTCGCATGTCATGGCACGATGGGGTGCTCATCCGTCTGAGCGTCCGGGTTTTTTCGACCTCATTTATGCACTCAAGTACTACGGCTATTGGCGCATCGGTGTCGAGCTTGGCTTTGAACTCGGTGCTACCATCAAGCTCTACACCGGCGGACACTACGATGCCATCATTGCCGTTCCGATTCATCCGGCACGACGTCGCGAGCGCGGCTACAACCAAGCCGAAGCTATTGCCGAGGGTGTGCAAAAAATTCTGAACATTCCCATTTGGCAGGATGCAATCCGGCGGACGCGTTATACGCAAAGTCAAACCACACTCTCGGCTGCTGACCGCCGCATCAATACTCGCGAGGCATTTGGTCCTGGAATGCTGGCATCTCGACTTCGTGGTGCACGTATTTTGGTGCTCGACGACGTTTTCACAACGGGCTCGACACTCAACAGTGTTGCGCTGACTGCGCTCAACCTGGGTGCAGCTTCCGTTGATGCAGCGACACTCGTCGCGGCAGTTCAGTAGTTTCAACCGAAGAGAAACCATGTATCGAATTCTGCTTCTCTGGCTTGTTGTGTGTGCTGGTATAAGCTCAGCACAGGTGCTCTTACCGTACCAACTCGATGACACCGACCAAATTCCTGCCGATGTCTATCGCGCGCGCCGAGAACGCTTGCTGAACGCTCACACCAATCGTGCAGCTATTCTCCTGCTCAGTGCTGATATACGCAATAGGCAAAATGATGTGGATTACGAGTACCGCCAAAATTCGAATCTGCTCTATCTGACCGGCTGCACTGAACCACGCTGTGCACTGCTGCTTCTGCCAGGCGGTGCTGAGTGGAATGGTTCACAGCTCGACGAAATGTTTTTCATCCCGCCTCGCAACCCTGAGCGTGAAGCATGGTCCGGTGTGCGAATGGGACCCGATGAAGCCCGGCGTTTCCTGGGTTTTCGTGCAGTGTTTGAGTATTCTGACCTGCGCGCTTTCCTTGATTCGGTTTTAATCAGCCGCGACACACTCTACATAGCATCAGGTTTACCGACCCCGGCGGTTGTGCTTCCAATCGTTGGCACACAGATTTCCCTTGAGCAAATACTCCGCGATTCGCTCCAGCGGCGTCATCCGAATCTTATCGTCCGGACGTCATTGCCAACGCTGAGGGCGATGCGGGAAGTCAAAGATGAGCACGAACTGCGGCTACTGCGAAAGGCGATAGACATTACACTCGATGCATTCGAGGCGACAATGCGCCAGGCTAAACCCGGCATGAATGAATACGAACTCGAAGCAACGATGGAATATCATTTTCGGCGTGCTGGTGCCGAGGACGTCGGGTATCCCAGCATCGTTGGAAGCGGCTACAACAGTTGCATTCTCCACTACCAAAAAAATCGCCGTACAACGCGCCAGGGTGACTTAGTACTGGCTGATTGCGGCGCAGAATATCACGGGTACACAGCCGACATTACACGAACATTCCCGATTAGCGGGCGATTCAGCCCTGAGCAACGGACGCTCTACCTTCTGGTGCTCGAAGCCCAGGACTCGGCAATCGCTGCAGCAGTGGTAGGAGCACCGTTTCGGGCTACCCATCGCGCAGCAGAGTCTGTCATCGCTCGTGGATTGAACAAACTTGGAATCATCGAATCACCAGCGGATGTGCATCGCTACTTCATGCACGGAACATCCCACTATTTGGGGTTGGATGTTCACGATGCAGGAACATACGGTCCACTCAAGCCTGGCACGGTTATAACGGTCGAACCCGGACTATACATACCGCCTGGTAGCCCTTGTCCCGAGCGCTGGTGGAATATCGGGATTCGAATCGAAGACGACGTGCTCATCACAGAGCGCGGTCCGGTGAACCTATCGGCTCGACTTGCCCGGCATCCCGACGACATCGAGGCATTGATGCAATCGAGGTGAGCTATACTCGCACACCAACGCTGGAGCCTTGTACTCGCGACAGGAGTGGTCGCTACGCAGGTGGTTGCAGGAGCGGTATAACATGGTTGAGTATTAGCTCCGCACACACGCGCTTGGGCAGTGCTGGATAGCGATGCACCGTCGGCTGCTGTCCGTTGAAGGTCGCAATTGTGATTGTGTTCATTTCCCCCTCGAAGCCACTATCCGGCAAATCAAAGGCATTGACCACAGCAATGTCACACCCTCTGGTGCGTAGTTTTTCTATGCCGCTTTCGAGCTGGTCCTTTGATTCGAGAGCAAAACCAACAAGCACCGCTCCAGGTGGTTTTGAGTGACCCAGCGCTGCGAGAATATCCGGAGTTCGAACCAGCTCGATCGTGATGCGCTCGCCAAGTTGATGACGCTTGAGTTTGCCCGGATTGATTTCTGCTGGTGCATAATCGGCAACCGCAGCCGCAGCAATGGCAATATCCCAGCGACCCTGGTACCGCTCAATTGCTTCGAGCATCTGGTGTGCTGATTCGACCGATATAAGCTCGACACCCTCAGGTGGTGGAATGGAAACCGGTCCACTAATCAACACGACATGAGCACCACGGTCGCGCGCAGCCGCCGCGAGTGCATAGCCCATCTTGCCGGATGAGCGATTCGTAAAAAACCGCACCGCATCGAGTGCTTCGCGTGTTGGTCCAGCGGTGATGAGGACCGTTTTTCCGGCGAGTGGTTGAGTGGGTTGTTTGAGCTGCGCCAGCTCGATTTCCGCAGTCAAGTGAGCAGCACTGACAGCATCAGCAAGCGGGTTCGTCGAAAGCGGTGGCACCGGTCCATGTCGGGCATCAACGCTCGGCGAATCACTGCTAAGCTCGGTACTGCCAATGAGGACTCGGTCCAGATATGCAAGCAGCGTCTCCGGCTCTGGCATTCGACCAACGCCCCACAGCCCACTTGCAAGCTCGCCTTCTTCCGGCGGAATGACGATTGCACCATCACGACGTAGCTGCTCGACGTTTCGCTGGGTGGCTGGATGTTCCCACATCGTCGTATCCATTGCTGGCGCGACCAGCAGTGGCACCGATCGAGGAAGCGCCAGCGCCAACGCTGCAACCACAGAATCGCATAGCCCTACCGATAGCGCCGACAGAAGATGTGCACTGCATGGGGCGATGAGCATTGCATGCGCCCAGTGTGCCCAGTGGATATGCCACGATCCGCCGTGCTGAACGTGTTCGTCGAACATGTCGAGTGCAACGCTTTCTCCGGCAAGATTTCCCAGCACAAGCGGCGAAACAAAATGCCGCGCCGAAGGAGTCATCGCAACGCGCACGTTCACACCATGCTGGCGCAACGCGCGCACTATGAGCGGTGCTTTATAGGCTGCAATGCTACCGCTGACGCCGAGCAGAATGTTTTTATTCCGTAGATGCTCCATCGCCTGCAAAATAACGTCCGCTGCCTACCACACGGGCAGACAGCGGACAGGACATAATCGTTGCTCGTTAGCTATTCTGACGACTCAGTATTGGGGTACCACCACCGAAGCTTGTCATCCATCATCTCGCGCATCGCAAGGAATGTCGGTTTGGGAATACGGTCAAATTCACGGCTGATGCGGAGCTTGTCGAAGTTGGCGGCACCATCTTCTTCGACGTCTTCCAAGTCTGCAATCCGCGCAAGGTATTGATTGCGGATTTGGTCATTGATCTGGCGAGCACGCAAGCCTATCGCCACGATTGCTTCGTAGAGCGAGCCTTGCAACGAGGCTTTCATTTTGACCTCGATCGGATTGACCAGCTCCATATGGTTGACACTCATCGAGCATTCGGTAAAAACGGTGGGACTACGTCAACTGACGACAAAAATACGGTAACAGCATTTATTGTTGAGTTTTCCAAGCCAGTGAGAGCATGAATAACCAGGTAGCAACTTTTGGACTACCGCTCGATGAAAATGCTGTCAGCGGAGCTGCAAATTGAATGCCCGGACGCAGTCGCAATCGTTGACTCAGCTCAAT
>JBBIUD010000055.1:0-8939 GCA_037440485.1 Chlorobiota bacterium | reverse complement strand
CAATGTCTGCAGTGTTCACGGCAGCAGCACTGACGACTGTGAATAGGTTCCCAGCTCCGGACATGTAGGTGACGGTGCATCGCATCATTGGTACTGGCGCAGAAACTCAACTAATTCGCCGTGAATTGCACCGTTGGATGCAACGATGGTGCTGGTCTTGAGCGTATGTGGTGTGCCATCGTATGCACTGACGCTTCCGCCAGCTTCAGTGACCAGGAGTGTGCCGGCGGCAATGTCCCATGGCTGGAGTCCAACTTCCCAGAAACCATCGAATCGTCCAGCTGCAACGTATGCCAGGTCGAGTGCTGCCGATCCAAGCCGGCGGATTGGTATGCCACGCCGCACCAGCTCGGTAAAGTGACGCTCGCTGTATTCGGGAAACGATGCGATGTTGTACGGGAAACCTGTCACCAGAAATGCATCGGCAAGCTTCCGACACGATGATACGCACAGCGGCTTTCCATTGAGGTATGCGCCCTCTCCCCGACGCCCAGTGAAAAGCTCATCGAGCATGGGATGATAGACAACCCCGACAACGATTTGCCCCGCATATTCAACTGCAATGCTGACCGAAAAGATTGGCACTCCATGAGCAAAGTTTACTGTTCCGTCGAGAGGATCAATGATCCAGCGGTAGGGTGAAGAGCTGGTGTAGGTGCCCGCTTCCTCGGTCAGTATAGCGTGAGCTGGGTAGGCAGCACGGATCGTCTCGATGATACACTGCTCTGAGGCAAGATCGGAATCGGTGACGATATTGTGGACGCCTTCTTTGAAGCGGAGTTCTTTGGTTTGGTCGAAGTTGCGTCGCAGCAACGTACCGGCTTTGTGCGCTGCATCAATGGCAACCTGCTCAAGATGCTGTAGCGATAGGGGTGGTGTTGTCATCAACGTGTCAGTCCAACAATGGGGAGCGCAAAATTACCCCGTCGTTAGCCCAGATATTTGTTCTGTTCCTTCCGGAGCGCCGAAACAAGGTATTCGAGGTGGGGATTCTGTCGCGATTCAGCCAGCGGTACATAGCGTTCCATGGTTTCGATGATGTAGCGAAGCGGATTTCGTTTCAAGTCGAACTGAAGGCAACGGAAATTATCCAGTCGCGCAGCCAGGCGAATTATGAGGCAATCATCACTGGCATGCTTGAGGCGCTCGACGTGCTCAAGGTCAACGTCGTCGTGGTTGAGTTCCTGGCGTTTGAGGTCCTTGGTGAGCGTCTCGACGATGTAGGCGCAGTATTCACCGAAGTTGTAGGCGATGATGTCGCGAGTGATCTCATTGGAATCTTCAAGAACGTCGTGGAGCAATGCTGCGCAGAGCACATCTGGATCGGTGATGCCCAATTCTTCGATAATCAATTTGCAGACACGCGAGCAGTGGAAAAAGTAGGGCGAGCCATCGCGTCGAATTTGACCTTCGTGGACGCTTTCAGCCATTTCGTAGGCGCTGATGACTTTGTTGACCTCAATGGGATCCAATTTGTCCCGCAGGAGCTGTTCCAGCTCGGAAATGCTCAAGTGCGTGAGATGGTACATCCGCTGCTCCTGGTGATGAGTACTATCGCCGCTGGAGGAGAGCCTTCAGGTCCCCACCAAAATTACGAATCACCTCTCGGAGTTGGTCGTAATCGTGGTCGGATGCTGGAGCAAGACCCTCGATGCTGTAAGCGTCGAAGAGAATGCGCCGACCAGTTGGAGTGCGCTGGAATGCAAGCAATGCCCGAACGATGGTGTCGCGTAGTTCTGCCGGAAATCCACGGCGGAAGACGATCGGATCGTTGGGAATGGGTTCAGTGAGTGCGACGATACGGACTTTTTCAAGAACGTCTGGATACTGTGCTCGCACGCGAACGCGTGCATCGAGAACCTCACCCGTCTGTGGATCCGGCGGTGAATAGTATGTCGCGCCAGCATCAACCTGCCGCTGATAGACCATCGTGACGACGTTGTCATGCCGACCGGCAAAGAGTATTTCGCCCAGCATGATACCATTGCGCTCAAGGAGTGCTTTCGGGAGAATGTAGCCCGATGTTGATGCCGCATCAACGTATGCGAACCGCTTTCCGTTTAGATCGCGCAACGAGGTGATACCGCTCTCGCTGTGTGCGATGATTTGTCCGCGGTAGTGCGTTTCTCCGCCACGGCGGACGACCATCATGGCAGCTTCGGCGCCGTACTTTTCGTGAGCCAGAACGTAACTGAACGTGTTGGTGATTGCCATATCCACACCACCGCTGCCGAACGACTCAACGACGACGATGTAGCTCGACGGCACCGCGGCAGTAAAATGGAGACCAGTCGCACGGTGAAGGTATGCAACAAGCGAGTCAGCGCTGGTGGTGACCTTTTGATTTTCGACCGACGGGGTGAGCATCAATTGGATAGGGCGCTCGGGGCTGCCGAGTGCTGTTGCTGTACGGGTACAGAGCGGGCGAATGCTCAACCAAACAATCGCTGCAAACGTGAGCAAACCGTAGATGAGGACATAGCGCATAAGAATCGTTCTGCACGGTCGTTGGACCAGGGAAAAGTCATCGTGCGGAACCGACTGCCGTAGTTTTGCAGCCGTTTGTTGCTCCGCGCAAATGCAAAGTTCGGCATTGGCTGGTGCAACGCATTCTTATGACCAATCATTGTCGCACTACCGAGTACCGTTTCGCAATGAATATCCACGAATACCAAGCCAAGCATCTCCTCCGCCGATTCGACGTTCCCTTGCTCGATGGTAAACCAGTCTTCAGTGCTGAAGATGCTGGTGTAATAGCGTACCACCACTTCGAAGCACGCGGTGTGAACACTATCGTCGTCAAAGCCCAGATTCACGCAGGCGGCCGTGGCAAGGGAATCATCTACGACCCAACCACCAATGAACCCCGTATGCTCTTCGGTAAAGAACTGCGTGGGGTTGTCATCATCCGCCCTGATGAATACGGCAACATCGCTCACAAAGCGTACCTGGCTGCTCGCCAGATGCTCGGCGGCAAACTTGTGACGCACCAAACCGGACCGCAGGGGAAAATCGTGCGTCGGCTCCTTATCGAGGAAGGTGCTGCAATCAAGCAAGAATTTTACTGCTCAATTCTGCTCGATCGAAGCCGTTCGCAGAACGTCATCATGGTCAGTCGTGAAGGGGGCGTTGAGATCGAGCGCGTCGCCGAGGAAAGCCCGGAAAAAATTATCCAGGTGCACGTGGATCCAACGGTCGGTTGCCAACCGTACATTCGGCGACAGTTGGCGTTTGGGTTAGGGCTTGACGCTGGCAGCGCAGCGTTTCGAAGCTTCCTTGATTTTGTCGAAAAAATCTACCGTGCATACGAAGAACTCGATTGCTCACTGCTCGAAATCAACCCACTCATCCTGACCAGCGACGATCGCTTCGTCGCACTCGATGCAAAGTTGAATTTCGATGATAACGCGCTCTTCCGTCACCCGGAATATCTTGACCTTATTGACACCGACGAAGAAGACCCACTCGAACGCGAGGCAGCGAAGTTCAATTTGAGCTACGTCAAGCTCGATGGGAACGTCGGGTGTATGGTCAATGGTGCCGGTCTTGCAATGGCAACGATGGACCTCATTCAGCTTGCTGGCGGGAAGCCTGCGAACTTCCTCGACGTCGGCGGTGGTGCGAACGTTGAGCGGATCGCCAATGGTTTTCGCATCATGATGAGTGATCCGAATGTGCGAGCTGTTCTGATCAACATTTTCGGTGGTATTGTTCGCTGCGATCGAGTTGCCAATGGGATTGTTCAGGCACTCCAGCAGGTCGAGGTTCGTGTGCCGGTCATAGTTCGGCTGGAAGGTACCAATGCTGCGGAGGCTCTGGAGATCCTTCGGGCCAGCAATCTGGATTTCCTCCTTGCGCAATCGTTCGAAGATGCTGCACGGCTGGTAACGGAGGCACTTCACCGCGCAGAAGCAGCATAGCATGTGATCCCTTGTTTCACTTTTTGTTGACATCTCGATGAATACGCACAGTGTTGATGTTGTTGTTATCGGTGCCGGACCGGGTGGGTACGTGGCTGCCATCCGCGCTGCACAGCTTGGGATGAAAACGATCTGCATCGAACGTGATCGGCTCGGCGGGGTCTGTCTCAACTGGGGGTGTATCCCATCAAAAGCACTGCTCAAAAGTGCCGAGTACAAGCAATTTCTTGATCACGCCAGCGACTATGGTTTCAAACTCGATGGTGTCGGTGTAGAGTTCGAAAAAGTTATCGCCCGCAGCCGTGCCGTTGCCGATCGGATGAATAATGGTGTTGCGTTCTTGTTCAAAAAGTACAAGGTTCAGCACATTAGCGGAAGCGGTAAGATCCTTGATGCACAATCGGTGGAAGTAACCGACGCAAATGGTACGGTTACCGATCGGATCACTGCCAAGCATATCATCATCGCTACCGGTGCGCGCACTCGCATGATTCCAGGGATCGAGGTTGATCGGCAGCGCGTCTGGACAAGCACCGAAGCGATGCTCTCCCAACGCATTCCAGAAACGATGATTGTGATTGGCTCGGGTGCGATCGGTGTCGAATTCGCGTACTTCTACAACTCGTTCGGTACCAAGGTGACCGTCGTCGAAATGATGCCAACACTTGTGCCGAACGAAGATGAAGACATCGCGCGCGAGCTCGAGCGCAGCTTCAAAAAGCAAGGCATGACCATCATGACCAAAACGAAGGTCGTCAGCGCACGCACAGTGGGCGACGGTGTCGAGGTTGTCGTCGAAGGTGCCGATGGCAAGCAGCAGACCTTGCGTGCTGATGTTGCGCTCAATGCTGTCGGTGTTCAGGGCAACATCGAGAATATCGGGCTGGAGAATGTCGGTGTCACTGTTGAGCGCGGCTGGATCAAGGTGGATGAATACATGCGCACCAATGTCGCCGGGATTTATGCAATCGGTGATATTGCTGGTCCACCCTGGCTGGCGCACAAGGCATCGGCAGAAGGTATTCTCTGCGTTGAGGCAATTGCCGGATTGGATGTACATCCGATTAACTATGAAAACATTCCCGGGTGCACGTACTGCCAGCCTCAAATTGCCAGTATCGGAATGACCGAGAAAAAAGCACGCCAAGCAGGTTATACCGTCAAGATCGGCAAGTTTCCGTTTACTGCCAGTGGGAAGGCGTGGGGTATTGGAAAAACCGAAGGATTCGTCAAATTGGTTATTGATGCAACCTATGGCGAGATTCTTGGTGCACACATGATTGGTCCCGATGTAACCGAACTGGTTGCAGAAATTGGTGTCGCTCGCTCACTCGATGCAACGGCACACACGCTGATCAAGACCATCCATGCGCACCCAACCTTGAGCGAAGCTGTGATGGAATCTGCCGCGACAGCCTATGGTGAGTCGGTGAATTTCTGATGAACCCGTAATTGTGCCAAGCCGCTACGGGCAACTCATGCTGGTAGCGGCTTTCCTTTTGTTTCGACAGCCCACGCGGTCGTGATGACTGCAACAAGGTACGCACATGCAAAGAGCATCGCCGATGGAGCAAAACCACCGACGGCTGGTACGATGACACCAACGAACAGCACCGCAATGGCTGTTGAAAAACGACCGGCATTGAGGCAAAAACCAACAGCAGTAGCACGAATGCGCGTTGGAAATAGTTCCGGTAGGTAGATGTACATGATTGCTTGTGCTAAGCCGATGAACAAACCCAGGAACGCTGCCTCAGCATAGATTATGTCGCTGAAATGGTCGTTGGTCAGAAACAAAAGTGCGGAGGCGAGAAAACATCCAGCATAGCTAATGGCAATCGTTGGGACACGCCCGATACGATCAGCCAGCCAGCCAGCAATTGAACAGCCGATGACAGCGGCAAATCCTTGCCAAATCGTTGCGATGGCGCGTTCCGATGCGCCCGCCGGTGGAACGAAAAACGTCTGAATCCATGCCGGTATCCACGAAAGCGACGCCCAGTAGCCGATCAGGAGTCCGCCAAAGGCGACGGCGCCAACGGCAATATTGCGCCGGTGCTCACGGCTGAATAATTCACCGAGCAATCGGTAGTCCTCGCGTTGATACTGTTTGCTTTCAAGCCATCGCTCGCTTTCTCGTAGCGTCAGTCGGAGCAACACCGTCAGAACTGCTGGCAGAGCACCAATGAAAAACACTGTCCGCCAGAACGGAACAAGTTTGACGATCAATCCCGCTACAAGCACTCCAGCTTGGTAGGAGGTGATAAGAACGCCGATGGCAACCGAACGCGAACGCTCTGGCCAGACTTCGGCTAAGAACGTTGTAATGCTCACCAGCTCACCTCCGATGCCGAGTCCAGTCAGAAAGCGGCAAATGGCAAGCTGCCACCACGTCTGCGACAGTCCCGCGACGCCGGTAAAGACGGCATACAGTGCGATCGAAATGACCATGGAGCGTATGCGTCCAAGCTGGTCGCCGATCATGCCAATCAAGATACCCCCGAGCATCCATCCAAACAAAAAGACCGAACTCACCAGTGAGCCATAGTGGCTTATGTTGTCGGGATTCATTGAATGGGTAAGCTCACCGATAGCCGACGGTAGAACAACGGTCATCAACGTCGAGTCCATACCATCGAACATGCCACCTAACCAACACCCCAGGAAAACCAGTACATGGTACCGCGTAATCTTCGGTGCTGTCGCTGTTTCGTGCATCTGTTGTATCAACGAATAAACAAAAACGGCGCAAACTTACAGTGGAGCTCGAGAGTGCGATGATCCAACTGTGATAAAAACTTGGTCTTTCCAACGAATCGAACGGGAGAGTGCCAGCATTGGTAGCATCAATTCCAACACACTGAAAGCGATTGTCGTTGGGATTACCCACGGAATCAAAGCTTGCCTTCCAAGAACACGTAGTGGTGGGATGTTGAGCATCAGGTCCGCAACGAGTCGAGTACCGATAATTGCCAGTGCCCACTCCCAAGCGTGCACGGAAAGGGACGCGATAATTCCCAGCCAGTAAAGCGCTGTCGTTGCAACAAACAGGTAAGCACGCCATCCTAAACCGCGCGCTCCATGAACCCAGCGCTGGTGTTGGCGAATGTATTCTCCAAAGGTTTGGCATGGCTCGGTAACAACGCTTGACTCAGCAGAGCAGAGATAGCGAACTGTGTACCCGCAACCGCCGATTGCTTGAAGCAGCGCTAAGTCTTCGGTCACCGAAAATGGTATTGCACCGTAGCCACCAATGGCAAGGTACACACTGCGGCGGACGGACATATTATTGCCGAAGCATCCGAGATACTGCCGATAGTAAACACCAGCGCTTGCCATGGTGTGTGTGGTGTTCCATTCAACTGCTTGGTATCGGGAAAATGCGTCCGTGCCGTCAATGAGTGTGTAGGCGCAGACCATGGCAACATCAGGGTCTTGATACTGCATGCTGTGTGCACGAACCCAGTGCGGATGGACGGCGCAGTCTGCGTCGGTCAGCAAGACAATATCGCCCCGTGCACTGACAATGCCAATATCGAGCGCGCCTGCTTTACCCTGTAAATTCCCAGTGCGTGCTGCTTCAACGCAAAGTATGCGAAGCATCGGCAGGCGTTTTTGGTAAGCGCGCACGACGTCCTCGGTGCGATCGTGGGAGCGGTCATTGACAATGATGATTTCGAATCGGTCGCTCGGATAGTCAATCTCTACTAGCGACTCAAGGCAGCGCTGAATTCGATGCTCTTCGTTGCGTGCAGGAACAACGATGCTCACAAATGGCAGTGTGCCAGTGGAGGGAGCCGTATGTTTTCGACGCTCGCGCCAGGCTCCCCACGACATAAGGAGGGCTCGCGCAGCATACACAAGGATCGAGCAAATAGTGAGAATTTCGATCACGGGCTTTCCGCTGAATCGAATAACTCTCGGAGGACAGCACGCACGATCACCGGTGAAAATCCCTGACGGAGAAGACGATTCCGAATGCGACGGTAACGCTGGTCGGGTGAGGCACTTGCTGTTTGGCGCAGTGCTTTTTGAGCGAGTGCGCTCGCTCGCTCTTTGTCAAGGTCATTGGGATACTCGGCTGCGATGGCGTTATCGGCTATTGCCGGTGCAATCCCCTTGGCGATCAAGGTTCGCCGGATAGCGGAAGCTGATTGCAAGCGCAACCGGATACGATCGCGAACGAATGCGTGGGCAAAGCGTTCATCGTCGAGCATTCCGTGTGCGGTCAGTAATTCGAGCACGGTTGCGATGACCTCCGGACTTGCGCCGAGTGTGGCAAGTCGCTGCTTGATTTCTCCACTGGAACGCATACGGTGGGCAAGAAATCGCTGCAATCGGCGTATCATCGCCAGAGCGTGGTGGACTCGCTCTATGGTCGCGTAATCATCGCTCGAGAGCAGTTCTCCGACGTTTAACCGTAGTCGCTCGGCAGTCGCAGAATCAACGTCGAACGACACGCGCTCGCCGCTGGAGAGTTCAAGTTCGATCCGTGTTCCGCCAATGCTTTCGGGCGAATACCACCAGCGAATAACTCTCGCCGTTGGCATAAGTTCTTAGGCGTTGTTTTCGATGGGTAAGCCGAGTTTAGTGCGGACATCGCGCTCCAGCGTTGCCATCAACTCGGCGTTGTCCTGGAGCAGCTTGCGCAGTGCATCGCGACCTTGGACGCGCTCGCCACCGTAGGTGAGCCATGAGCCACTGCGCGTGATGATCCCGTGTTCGAGTGCAACATCAATCATGTCGCCAATTTTCGAGATTCCCTCGTTGTAGAGAATGTCGAACTCACACTCTCGGAATGGGGGAGCAACCTTGTTCTTGACAATTTTGGCGCGTACACGGTTACCGATGATTTCATTGCCTTCTTTGATGACATCCTTGCGGCGAACGTCAATGCGGACGGAAGCGTAGTACTTGAGCGCGTTGCCGCCCGTGGTTGTTTCAGGGTTGCCGTAGATAACGCCGATTTTTTGCCGCAGTTGGTTGGTAAAGATGACCACAGCGTTGGAGCGTCCGATT
>JBBIUD010000054.1:0-8946 GCA_037440485.1 Chlorobiota bacterium | reverse complement strand
GGTGCAAAGCGCATGACAAGCTCGGTAAAGCGAAACATCACCTGCGAGAGTGCTTCGCACCACTCGACAATTCGGCGCGCACGCTCACCAGCTGCTGCTGCTGCAAGACCGAAGATTGTTGAGAATGCGACGATTTGCAGAATATCTCCCTCCGCCATACTCTTGATGATCGACGCAGGAAAGATGTGGACGATAATTTCAATGGGTGTTTTTGGTTTGGCTGTTGGAAGTATTTCGGTGTGTGCGCCTTCGGCATGGAGCACCAACCCCTGCCCTGGTTGGGTGATATTGACTACGACAAGCCCAATGACAAGCGCAAGAGTTGTTACGACCTCAAAGTAGATCAGTGATTTTGTTCCGATACGCCCGACTGCTTTGAGTGAGCCACTGCCGGCAATGCCAGCTACGACTGCACCAAAAATCAGTGGCGCAATGATGCTCTTGATCAGGTTGAGAAAAATCTCGCGCAGAAACTTTAGCTCAGTTGCCCAAGAGGGAGCCAGCGCTCCTAGTATCGTGCCCAACAGCAGACCGAGCAAAATTTGCTGAGTCAGAGTCAGTTGCCACCACCGTCGGGCATTCGGCATAGAGTACCTGCAGTCGGAGCTACGACAAATACGACTGGAGCCGTTCCATGATCATCCGCTTGGGTACAGCGCCGACGATAGTATCAACCAGTTTCCCCTGGTGGAAAATCAGCAGGGCAGGAATGGAGCGAACACCATATTCCATGGGTACGCGAGGGTTACTGTCAACGTCCATCTTTGTGACCTTGACTTTGCCGTGCAATTCTTCAGCAAGTTCGTCAATGATGGGAGCAATCTGACGGCAGGGACCGCACCATGCAGCCCAGAAGTCAATCAGAACCGGCAACGACGATTGAAGTACTTCTTGCTCGAACGTATCGTCGCTGATATGCAGCGGTTGGAGGGAAGTTTCCATTACTTGGAGGACAACGGTAGAACTACGACAATTGGGTGGCAAAAATACAGCCCCTTGCGTAAGAGCATAATCGTTATGCATCTTTGCACCGTGAATCTTAGCACACAACCGAATGCCAACGATTCTGCGCCGACTCCCGCTGCGATGGCGGCTGACACTGTGGTACGCTGCATTAGTGACTATTGCCCTTGCTGCATTTGGTGGTGCGCTGTATCAGACCGTCTCGGACAGCCTTTCGCGATACTTGGATGCGTCGCTCAGTAGGGTTGTAACCTCGCTCGATTACATCATCAAGCAGAAGCAGCAGGAGTCACGCCGTCCGCTGCGTAGTCCGCGCCGACGGCGAACACAACTACTGCCGTTTGACCAGGCTCCACCGCCACGCGACACCCTTCGAAGCGACACCACAACCGACGAGCCGGATATTGTCTGGATGGCAATCTACGAGCACATCCTGCTCAATGCACGAACATTCGCCATTCAAATCGCCGACACCGCTGGCACATTACTCTGGCATTCAACCGCCGCGCGCGACACACTCCCAACGTATGCTGCCCTGACACAGGATGAACCGCTCCCACCGCCGTACCCACTGCTGAAAACAATTGACATTGGTGGAGAGCATTACCGTATTGCCGCGGTACGGTCGCAGCAAGTGGAAATAGTCGTCGGCTATCCACTGACCGAAATCGAACAAACTCTGGCGGAACTGTTCTTTGCGCTAAAGGTTGGATTGCCGCTGGTGTTGATCATTGCTGTGTTGGGTGGCTATTGGCTTGCACGGTATTCGCTCCGGCAGGTGGAAGTGCTGACCAGCGCTGCACAGGACATCAGTGCACGGCATCTGAACATCCGACTTCCCATGCCGCCGGTCAACGATGAAATTGCTCGCTTGACTGCCACGCTCAACGACATGATTGCGCGCCTGGAGCAGTCGTTCCAGCAAATCCAACAGTTCACCAGCGATGCATCGCACGAGCTGCGAACCCCGCTTGCGATTTTGATCGGAGAGTTAGAACTTGCACTGCGTCGCCCGCATACAGCTGAAGAGTATCAAGCCGTGCTCTCGAGTGCGCTCGAGGAAGTCGTACGCCTGTCGAAAGTCGTCGAAGGATTGCTCGAGCTCTCGCGAGCCGAGTCGGGTCAAGTCAGCATCGAGCGTGAGCTAGTCAACGTTAGCCAATTGGTACTCGATGTGTGCGAGGATTTTTCATTGCTCGCCGAAGAACACAACCTTCAGCTCCGGGTCGAAGTGCAACCGTTCATTCAAATCCTCGGCGATCGGGCTCGCTTACGGCAAGTGCTCATCAACGTGCTCGACAATGCCGTCAAGTACACACCCGCTGGTGGTCAGATCAGCGTCCGCCTTTACCTGGATACTCTTCAAGTTCACCTGACGATCAGCGATAGTGGAATCGGTATTCCCGCGGAGGACCTGCCCTATATCTTCGATCGCTTCTACCGTGTGGATAAAGCCCGTAACCGAAAAATCGGCGGTAGCGGGTTGGGATTGGCAATAGTCCGCTGGATCGTCGAGGCGCACGGAGGCACTATCGAGGTCGTAAGCACCGAAGGCAGCGGTACAACCGTTCACATTCGTTTACCGGTTGATGCAAAAGCAGCCACAATGACACCAACAGTTACTCATCATCCATTGGCCGACCATGCACAATCTTCGACAACAGCTTGAGGAAAGCATTGCTGCCATTCGCACCATAACGACGCATGTCCCAACGGTTGGTATAGTGCTCGGCACAGGACTTGATCGTCTCGCCCAGCGGTGCAGTGTCGAAGCAAGCATACCGTATGCAGAAATCCCCCACATGCCGCGTTCAACAGCACCGAGCCACCGTGGGCAATTGCTCCTGGGTCAGTGGGCGGGCGTGCCGGTGGCGATTATGCAAGGACGGGTCCATTACTACGAAGGATATTCGATGGAGCAAGTAACCTACGGTGTGCGGCTGCTCAAGGCGCTTGGGGTCAAAACGGTAATCTTTACCAACGCTGCCGGCGCACTCAATCCATTATTCCGCCGGGGTGATGTAATGCTGATCGCCGACCATATCAACTTGATGGGAAGCAGTCCGCTCATCGGTCCCAACGACGACACGCTCGGGGATCGTTTCCCGGACATGAGCGATGCCTACAGCGCTGAGCTTCGCAGTCGTGCCCGGCAGCTCGCACTGGAGCATCAAATACCACTTCAAGAAGGGGTACTGGTTGCGGTGCACGGTCCCAATCTCGAAACGCGTGCCGAGTACCGCTTCCTGCGCATCATCGGCGCTGATGCGGTCGGGATGAGTACGATTCCCGAAGTAATTGCTGCTGTCCACGCCAAACTGCGTGTGCTCGCTTTTTCGATACTTACCGATGAATGTTTCCCCGATGCTCTGCGCCCTGTCTCAGCAGCAGAGATTATCGCAGCAGCTGAGGAAGCATCGCCCAAACTGGAGCAACTGATTTCGGTGCTGTTGCCAACTCTCTAATCCGTCAGCGGAACCAGACACTGTGCAAAAACGTTGACACCACCGCTGCAGCACGTAGAGCGAAACAAATCCAACAACTGATGCATTTCTGCTGCGCGTGCATTGCAACTGCATGCTGACGACACAGGAATACTGGAACCATTCCTAGATTGGCACAGTATTCGCCGCGGTTTCTTTATCGCCACCACCACAACGAACGGAGGCAATCATGAAAAAAGTCGCCCTTGCCGTTATCGGCACCGGCAATCTTGCACAAAGTATCCACCTGCCAATCCTTCGGCGGCTCCCCGGTGTGGAGCTTATTGCTGTGTGCGACCGCAATTACTCAAAAGCCCGAGCAGTCGCCGAGCGTTTTGGTATTCCTCATGCAGTACGCTCAGTCGAAGAGCTACGCCACTTGCCGATTTCCGCTGTTGATGTCTGCACTTCGACCGATACCCATGCCGATGTCGTCGGTGCATGCATCGAGGCAGGATGGGATGTGTTTGTTGAGCGCCCGTTTGCTCGAACTAGCGACGAAGCAGCACTCGTTGCCGAAAAAGCACGGAGCCACGGCACAAAGCTCATGGTCGGAATGAACCACCGCTTCCGCAGCGATGTCGTGCTGATGAAAAACTACATCGAGCAAACACAGCTTGGGCACATTTACTATGCGAAAGCAGGCTGGCTTAAGCCCCACAGTGGCGATGGACGACTGATGGCGTTGGCTGAGCAACACGGACGCGGCGTTCTGTTCGAGCTGGGATTAGTGCTGGTGGATTTGTTGCTCTACCTGTTCCGCAATACGACGGTTCGCTCGGTGAACGCATCGCTGTTCTACAACACGCATCCAACAGTCGAAGACGTTGCCATTGCCACGCTCAATTTCACCGATGGCAGCGTAGCATCCATTGAAACCAGTTGGTCGCTTGTCCGGCCGGAAGACTTGTTCTACTGCAATGTGTACGGCAAGAACGGAAGCGCTTTTATTAACCCGTTCAAGGTAATTCGTCAGCAAGAAAGCGGTGTCTCGATCGCAGCGCCACCACAACCAACCTCGAAAGTCGAAATCTACACTCGTTCCTACGAAGCTGAGTTGAAACATTTCATCGCCGGTGTCCAAGGGTTAGTTCCGATTGTTTCCACTGCCGACGAAGCGGTTGAACGCTTGAGGGTGCTCGAGGCACTATACCAATCGGCACTTCAGCATTCAGAAGTCCACTTACCCTCGAACGATTGTGTACCAGCATAAGTAGAGAGCCCTTCGTTTTTTTCCAAAATCGCTGCCGTCGGAGCAGCGATTTTTTGTTATTTTAGCGCGCGTAGTCCCACCAACTGTCGCATTTTGCCATGCGCACACTTGCGATGCTCGCCCTGCTCGGCTTTGTCTGCGCCCTGAGTGCCGATACCGAATACCCCCGCTCGAATCCTAACACCACCGCCCCTAAGCCAGACTCGATGGTCATAAAGCTTTATTCCAACGGAAAACTTGATACCGTCATCGTCTTGCCCAGATTCCAGGGACTACCGATCGACAAACTGCCCCAGTTGCTGCAATCGCCGATGAGTTCGTGGCAGTTCGACAGTGATAACCAGTCACTCCAGGATTTATTCCGCCAAGCAGAAAAGCAGTACAAGTTCGCAGAGCAGATGTACCAGTATGCAGAGCGCCTGTTCGAAAGCGCCCTAAAATTGTTTGAGCGCTACCAGCTATCCACGGAGGACAATGTGTTCCCTCCACCATTGCCAGACCAATACCTTCCGCCTCCCCCACCACCGCCTCAAAATATTTCACCACCAGATCCGGAGCAATTCCGACAACACACACAGCGGTGGCTTGAGAAACTCCAATTATACCAGCGGTATTTGGAGGACGTTGCTCGCAACTACTACCTTGATTCAGCCCAGACGCAGTGGAACGGTATTCCACGCACACACAAAAACATGCTGGACGCGTTCGAACGCGCAATCGAGCAATTATCAACGGCACTCGAGAATGTTGAAGCATTCAGCAAGCAATACTACGAAATGTTAGAAGCGATCCGACCGAAACTTGAGCAACTGCTCGACCAAATCAAAAAGCTACAACCAAAGCGTAAGAAGTGAGTGCGTAGCCATTTGTGGCGCAGTGATTACTTGGTCCTCGGCAGCGGAATTGCGGGGCTTTATGCTGCTCTGAAGGCTTCCGAGTACGGTACCGTTATTGTGTTGACAAAAAAGCAACGCGCTGAATCAGCGACAAACTATGCTCAAGGCGGCATCAGTGCAGCTATCGGCGAGGGTGATTCCATCGAGGCACATATCGAGGATACACTTCGCGCGGGGGCAGGTCTTTGCCATCGAGATGCAGTCGAGTTGATAGCACAGCGCGCACCGCATGTGATCGAAGAGCTTCTGCGCTGGGGTGTCGAATTCACTCGTCGTAATGCGGCACTCGACTTGGGACGCGAAGGTGGGCATAGCCACAACCGCATCGTTCACGCACGCGATGCAACCGGTCGCGCCATTGAGTCGGCGTTACTCCACGCCGTAGTGACTAGCCGCACGGTGCAAATCATCGAACATGCTATTGCCGTCGAGCTGATTACGGAGCATCACTTTCGCTCCCGCCGGCACCGCACGTCCCAGCCAACATGCTACGGTGCCTATGCTTTGACCGCGAACGGAACAATTGAGCGTTTTTTGGCACGCGCTACCATACTGGCAACCGGCGGGTGTGGACAGGTTTATGCACACACCACCAATCCACTGATTGCGACTGGGGACGGCATTGCGATGGCGTATCGTGCAGGCGCAGCGATTGCAAACATGGAGTTCATTCAATTTCACCCGACAGCACTCTACGATCCAGAGCAGTCGGGTCCAGCATTTCTCATCAGCGAAGCAGTACGCGGTGCCGGTGCGGTGCTGCGCAATAGTAGCGGCGAACGCTTTATGCTACGCTACGATGAACGCGCCGAACTTGCACCGCGCGACATCGTCGCTCGTGCGATTGACCATGAGCTGAAAATCCGCGGTGAGCGTTTTGTTTGGCTTGACCTTCGCCATTTGGATGAAGCCAGCGTCCGTGAGCAGTTCCCCACAATCGTCGCTGCATGCGCCCAGCGTGGTATCCATCTTCCTCAGGACATGATTCCAGTTGTGCCTGCAGCGCATTACTGCTGTGGTGGTGTCTTGACCGATCTCGATGCCCGAACTACGATTGAACGACTCTACGCATGCGGCGAAGTAGCATGCACCGGTGTGCACGGAGCAAATCGCTTAGCGAGCAACTCGCTGCTCGAGGGCGTCGTCTTTGCTGAACGTGCCGTCGCACACATTGTATCTCAACCACCGCCTCCACTCGATGCTGTCCTCGATGACATCGCGCCCTGGGATGATAGCGGCACTCAGAACACAGAGGAATGGATTTTGGTACAGCACGACCGCCAAGAACTGCAAGCGATCATGGGGAACTACGTCGGCATTATCCGATCGGAGCTTCGGCTACAGCGAGCACTTCGCCGTATCGAACTGCTCCGGAGTGAAATCGAAGATTTCTACCGTCGAACAAAACTCTCCCCAGCGCTGGTTGAGCTGCGCAATCTAGCTACCGTTGCCTGGCTCATTGTCCGAAGCGCTCTGCACCGCAAGGAGAGTCGCGGTCTGCACACCATGACCGATTACCCTGCAACCGACGACCGCTGGCGCTGCGATACAGTCATCACGGCTGATCGCATTGAGTGCCGACCGATTCGGTAGGCGGACTATTGCCCCGATTGGACAGCACACCCGCAATTTTCTAAGTTTGCAGGCAGCCGTCTGGATAACCTGGTACAACAGACGGATTGTTTCACTAACGCTGGGAGAAATCGCCTATGCAGTACGACCTGCAGCATATCAAGAATGTGGCATTGCTGGGTCACACTGGTTCTGGCAAGACAACCTTAGCCGAAGCAATGCTGTTTGAGTCTGGTGCCATCACGCGTCGTGGCACTGTGGAAGAGCGCAATACGGTGTCGGACTACACCGACATTGAACACGAGCGCGGTAGTTCGGTGTTTACGACACTGATGCACTTGGATTGGCGCGGATACAAAATCAACCTACTCGACACACCGGGCTACGATGACTTTTGCGGCGAAATCATCACAGCACTCCGCGTCGCTGATACTGGTGTTCTCCTGCTCAATGCCAGCAGCGGCGTCGAGGTTGGCACCGAACTTATCTGGCGGTACACCGAACAATTTTCGACACCGATGATCATCGCCGTCAATAAGCTCGACCATGAAAACTCCGCCTTTGCGCGCACCGTCGAGCAAGCGCGCGAACGATTTGGTCGGGCTGTAACAGTTGTGCAATACCCTCTCGCCGAAGGCACCGGTTTCAACGCTATCGTTGATGTGCTCAAAATGACGCTCTATCAATTTCCACCCCAAGGCGGAAAACCACAAAAGCTCCCCATCCCCGACAGCGAACGGGAACGCGCTGAACGGCTCCACACTGAACTCATCGAAGCAATTGCCGAAAACGACGAAACACTCATGGATCGCTACCTTGACCAGGGTTCGCTCGATGAAGACGAGATGCGCACCGGACTCAAACAAGCAATGATCCGCCGACAGCTTTTTCCGGTCTTCTGCGTATCGGCGAAAAACAACATGGGCAGCGGACGCATTCTCGGATTCATTGATAACGTTGCCCCCAGCGCCAATGAATTGCCGACTCCTGTCCTCGATGCTCACGGTCATGCGATTGCCTGCGACCCGGCCGGACCAACGGTTCTTTTCGTCTTCAAAGCTATCAGCGAACCCAACGTCGGAGATATGTCGTTTTTCAAAGTGTACTCTGGAACGCTCCGACCCGGTACAACCCTGATAAACGCGCAAACGGGAACAGCCGAAACGATCGGACATGTGTACATCATAGATGGCAAAAAGCGAAGTGAAGTCAGCGAGCTTGTTGCGGGCGATATTGGTGCGGTCGTCAAGCTCAAAAACACACACGTCAATAACACCTTGCGGGATAAAGGATGCGATGTCGTCGTTCCACCAATTGAATTTCCGAAACCGAAAATCCGCGTTGCTGTTGAGCCGGTCAATAAAGGCGATGAAGAAAAGGTTGGCAATGCGCTCCACCAATTGCACGAAGAAGACCCCACGCTCATCGTCGAGCACTCACAAGAACTCAAGCAAACAATCCTCTACGCTCAAGGTGAGCTGCACTTAGCGGTCGCTAAATGGCGATTGCAGCACCGCTATAAAGTGGACGTTCGCTTCACCGATCCACGCATCCCGTACCGTGAGACCATTCAGCGTCCAGCACGCGCGCAGTACCGGCACAAAAAACAAACCGGCGGAGCCGGACAATTTGCCGAAGTGCATATGCTCGTCGAACCGTGGACGCCCGACATGCCAATGCCGAATGGACTAACCGTGCGTGCCGTCGAAGAGTATGACTTGCCCTGGGGCGGTAAGCTGGTGTTCCTCAATTGCATCGTCGGTGGTGTTATTGATGCCCGATTTATGCCTGCCATCGTCAAAGGCATCATGGATAAAAT
>JBBIUD010000053.1:0-8990 GCA_037440485.1 Chlorobiota bacterium | reverse complement strand
ACCTCGAAATTCTTGGAAGGTGCGCGATGCTACAATGCTGCGGAAACGAACTAAGCTGGGTTTATGGTTGGGAATTTCCACCCCAACAGTACCCTTACCCGGTATTGGCGCAATGATACGGATACCACGTGCTTTCAGTGCAAGTGCAATGTCGTCGGCGAGTGCTTCAATCTGACTTATCTTGACGCCGGCAGCGGGAACGAACTCATACTGCGTGATGACGGGTCCAGGTATGACCGTTACATTCTCGATTTTGATTTTGAACGTTTCGAGCTTTTCTTGCAATAATCGGGCATTGTTTTTTAACTCATCTTCGTTGATGTGGTGTTCCTCCTTGCTCTGAAGCAACAGATCAAATGGTGGCGGTGTAAAAAGAATCGTTTCATCTACGTGGGGTTGAACGATCGGTGGTGCTTCATCATCGCTTCGATGTTTTTGCTGCTGAAGTGTCAGTGTAAGCTTTGAAGGCTGGCTTGGTGATGATGGATGGGGTTCTGTCGCATGCAGTTGGGTAGGGGCTGACGTCTGTTGGGAAGACGCACCGGAACGCTCCCGACGAGATGGCGAAGGAATGGCGACTGGTTCTTCTGGCTTGACTATTCGCGGTTCATCAGGTGTCGGGTGCTGCTGAACATTTCTGCGGATGTATGCGAACGGATTATCGTCGGGTTCTGCAGCGGGATGCTCACTTGTCTTGTGTGATACTGCAGCAGTCGTGCGTCGTTGAGTCGTGCGTTGCTTGATAGCCATTAGGATTGTGGACAGTAAAGATCGTGTTCTATTGACAATGCCAACGACACTTATTTCCAGCACAAACACACAGGCAAAAAAGAGTGCAACCGTTGCAAGCACGATGGTACCGGCAGTCCCGATCATTGCAGCGCTCAATGTTGCAAGAAATTCGCCAACTAACCCGCTCAGTTCAACGGGGAGCTGATGCCCGATCAAACGAAGCCCGCCAAACCAGTATGCAAACGCAACACAGCAAGCCAATATCTGTGCACTCTTGAGCCAACATTCATTTTGGATCTGACCGTTTCGGAATAAGTCGCGTGCCCACAGTACCAATACCACCAGTAGCAGGAACGAAGCTATCCCGAATGCATCATGGAGAAGGAAATCGGCAAGCAATGCTCCAATAAGACCGAGCCAGTTTTGTGTGGTTTCAAGCTTAGCGTGGACTTGATCATTGTTGCGGAAGAGCTGAAATAATTCACGCAATGAAATGTCGGTATTCGCTTCATCGGCAGGCGAATATGAAACGAGTGCAAGCCCGACAAGAATAGCCAACACCAGAAGTAAAATGCCGACAATAGCTGCATGCCGGGAGGACGGTTCTTCCGATTTCGATGCTTGGCGTCGTCGCCGTCGCCGCGTCGAAACGGCACGCTCGATGATCATGTCGTCCATGGAAGCCGACACAGCGTGTTGCGATCGGATGGTCAAACAACAGAGGCGATGCTGTGCTGCGGCAGCATCACTGCTACGAAATTACACCGCAATCAACCAAAAACTTCACCCGAAACCAATACGAGCAGTCAATGCTAACTTTGCTTCAGGATGCTGAATGCAGCATTGCTTGTCTGTAACGAGAATTTGTTCTACTGCACGCGGTATCGAATGGCACACCAAATTGGCTCTCCAATCCAACGCGATCTGGAATTTGAACGAAACTTGGACCACAACAAAAACCTTTATCGCATCCTCGAAGGTATCCAGCAGCAGATAATGCTCGGTGGCGGGAAGGCAGCAATCGAACGTCATAAAGCCAAAGGTAAACTCACCGCCCGTGAACGCATTGCATTGTTGCTCGATCGTGACTGTCAGACTTTCGAGGTGGGTCTTTATGCTGCACACGGAATGTATGAGTCAGAGGGTGGATGTCCCAGCGCTGGGGTAATCGTCATTATCGGGCAAGTATCCGGTCGGGACTGTATCATCGTTGCCAATGACGCCACAGTCAAAGCTGGGGCGTGGTTTCCCATGACTGCAAAGAAAAACCTTCGCGCCCAAGAAATTGCTATCGAGAATCGGTTGCCGATTATCTATCTTGTTGATAGCGCCGGGGTCTATCTACCGATGCAGGATGAGATATTTCCGGACAAAGAACACTTCGGTCGTCAGTTTCGCAACAATGCCATCCTTTCATCGCTCGGAGTTCCGCAGATTGCTGCAATTATGGGACCATGCGTTGCCGGTGGTGCCTATCTTCCGCTCATGAGTGATGAAGCAATCATGGTTGATAAGACCGGTTATGTATTTCTTGCAGGACCAGCGTTGGTTGAAGCAGCGATAGGAGAAAAAGCCGACATCGAAGCCCTCGGTGGTGCGACAATGCATTCGACAATAAGCGGCGTTGCCGACTACAAAGTCAATAGCGATGAAGAGGCGATTGCACTGATCCGATCCCTTGTATCCAAGTTTTCGCCCTCGAAAGGACGCAAGCAGATTTTTGACCGCGTTAAAGCCAGTTCGCCTGCTTTTGATGATGAGGAGCTGTGGGGTATTATCCCGCGCGACCGCAGTCGCCCGTACGACACCTATCAACTACTTGCTCGCATACTCGATCAATCCGAATTTGATGAGTACAAGGCTGGCTATGGACGCACAATTATTTGTGGCTACGGACGGATTGATGGATGGGCTGTAGGTATTGTGGCAAATAATCGGCAGATCGTTCGTTCGGGGAAGGGGGAAATGCAAGTTGGCGGAGTTATCTACTCCGATAGTGCTGACAAAGCAGCGCGATTTATCATGAATTGCAATCAGCGACAAATACCGCTTGTGTTTTTCCAGGATGTCACTGGTTTCATGGTCGGCACGCGAGCCGAGCAGGGCGGCATAATCAAAGATGGCGCCAAGATGGTCAATGCTGTTGCAAACTCGGTCGTTCCGAAGTTCACCGTCATTGTTGGTAATAGCTATGGTGCGGGTAACTATGCAATGTGTGGCAAAGCATACGATCCGCGATTGATAGTTGCTCTTCCAACAGCACAGATTGCAGTCATGGGTGGTCAGCAAGCATCGCAAACTCTACTGACATTGCGACTGTCTGCAATAGAGCGCGAAGGTAAGCATCTTTCAGACGAGGAACGGGACAAGCTTCTGCGAGAGATCCAAGAGCGCTACAACGAAACGACATCACCGCTGTATGCAGCGTCGCGCTTGTGGATTGATGCAATCATACCACCGACGGCTATCCGACGCATTATCTCGCAGGGAATAGCCGTCGCAAGCCACAACGCCAACATTCCTCGCTGGAGCGTCGGTGTCCTTCAGACCTGATCGGATTGCCGAACAACAAGAAACCAGATGCTTCGTTTATCGCGGTTGTATGTTTGACAACCCATCGTTTACGCTTGAGTGATTGAACCGCCCGGTTCCACAACATCTCTCCGTGAGCAGTGAAGCACACAATCTTGTGGGTTGATGACGAAATCGAGCTCCTCGAGCCGCATATTCAGGTTCTGCGTAGCCGAGGTTACCATGTTGAAACGGTAACGTCGGGTGAAGATGCGATCGCGTTAGCCCAGCAACGCTGGTATGATCTGATTTTTCTCGATGAGATGATGATGGGAATGAGTGGTCTGGAGACGCTTCAGCAACTAAAACGTCTTGATCCCCACCGACCAATCATCATGGTAACGAAAAACGAGCAAGAGTCGTTGATGAACGAAGCCATCGGGCAGAGCATAGACGACTACTTGACAAAACCCGTTAGTCCGTCACAAATCCTTGCTGCATGCAAAAAATTTCTCGACGCGCGTACTCTGCAACAGCAACGCGTTGCACGAGAGTATCTGAGGGATTTCACGCAGCTCGAAGAGACCATCAACACCGCTGAACGCTGGGATCAGTGGGTCGAGCTCTATCGAGCTTTGGTGCAGTGGAGCTTGGAATTGGATGCGCATTCAGACGTTGGACTTGACCAAACACTCTCGGACCAATGGCGGCAGGCTAATCGTCGCTTTGCTCGATTCATAGAGCAGAACTACACAACGTGGCTCACCGATCGTCCGCAGAAAGATAACCCACTGCTATCGCCTCACATCGCGGAGCAGTACGTTCTGCCATTGCTTCAGCGACAGCGTTCAACAGTCTTTGTCGTTGTTGATTGCCTGCGACTTGACCAATGGATGGTGATTGAACCGTTTCTGCGTCAACACTACACCATTCAAACGCAGTACTATTGCTCGATACTACCGACGGCAACGCTCTATGCACGCAATGCACTGTTTGCAGGTTTATTTCCTGCCGATATTGAGCGGTACTATCCGCACTGGGCACCGACAGAAGGCGCGTCGGAAACTAGCCAGAATGCATACGAACAGGATTTGATGCACGAATTACTCAGGCGTCGGGGAGTCGAATTGGGAGGAAAGTTTGAATACATCAAAATTTACGAGACTGAGTTTGGGAAGCGAGTCGAAGGAGATGTTAATCGCTTAGCGCACAACCAACTGACGGCGATCGTTGTTAGTGCACTCGATATGATGGCACATTCACGGAGCGACACAGCAATCCTCAAAGAAATTGCTCCTGATGAATCAGCGTATCGTTCCTTGACTCGTTCCTGGTTCCAACATTCGAGTCTTTGGGGTATTCTTCGCGGATTATCGGCACACGATGTTACAATCGTTCTGACGACTGATCATGGTGCTATTCGATGTTTACGTTCATCGCAGGCAATCGGGGATCGTGAAACGTCAACGTGTTTGCGATACAAGATCGGACGGAATGTCAAAGCCGAAGCGAAGGCATCCATAACCATCAGCGAATTACAACGCTACCGCTTGCCCAAGCATTCCCCTGTCGAAAATCTTGTCCTTGCTAAAGAGGACTACTACTTTGTGTATCCGACCGATTATCACCACTACGCAAACAAATACCGGGATAGCTTTCAGCATGGCGGTGTTTCGCTCGAGGAGATGATTTTGCCCGTTGTAATTTTGAATCCCAAATAATTTTTTGTTGTTTGACTATAAGGCATGGAAACGGAACAGTACACAAGCGTTTCGGAAGAAGATACGCATTCGATTGCTGCCCAATTCGCTGCAAAGCTTCGGAGTGGTGATGTCGTTACCCTTGGAGGTGAACTTGGGGTTGGGAAGACAGAGTTTGTGCGTGGGGTGTGTAGCTTTTTTCATGTAGAGGACATTGTAACAAGTCCGACCTTTTCGATAATCAACATATACAACGGCCATTTACCCTCGGGTGAAGGTGTGCGGATAGTGCATGTTGATTTATATCGCCTCAAGAACAAACAAGAATTACAAACAATTGGTCTTGAGGAGTGGCTTGCATTGCCCGATGCAATCAAATTGATTGAATGGCCCGAGAAAGCTAACGGTGCACTTTGCATGCCGCATTATCATGTGACCATTCGTGCATATCCTGGTCTTGATGACAAACGACAAATTCTGATTACACACATTCCTGCGCTCACAAGTGCAGTAACTCATTAAAGCCGATCACCAACAATTGAAAGAGCTATCCTATGCACGTTGCATCGCGCATTAGCAATCTTGGAACTGAAACCGCATTCGAGGTCCTGGCTCGCGCAAAAACACTTGAGGCACAGGGACGGAACATCATTCATCTTGAAATTGGCGAACCAGATTTTGACACTCCACCGAACATCATCAATGCGGCAAAGCAGGCACTCGATAGTGGATGGACGCACTACGGTCCTTCGGCTGGCTTGCCGCAAGCACGGGAAGCAATCGCAGAGTATTTCAACCGAACTCGCTCGATATCGAAATACACTACTGACAATGTTGTCGTCACACCTGGGGCAAAGCCGATAATCTTCTTTGGACTTCAGGCAACCATCGAACCTGGAGATGAGGTTATTTACCCCAACCCAGGTTTCCCGATTTATGAATCGGTGATCAACTTTCTCCAGGCGCGTCCAGTTGCACTTCCACTACGCGAAGAAAACAACTTTCGATTCGACTTAGCGGATCTTGAAGCTCGCATTACTCCGAAAACGAGGATGATTATCCTCAATTCTCCGCAGAATCCAACCGGGGGTGTCCTTACCTACGATGATCTGCGCGGTATTGCTGAACTTGCCCAACGCCATAACCTCATCGTTTTTTCCGATGAGATTTATTCGCAAATCATGTACGATGGCGAAAAGCATCATAGCATCACAGAATTTGATGGTATGGAAGACCGCACGATTGTTCTTGATGGTTTCTCGAAGACTTTTGCAATGACTGGGTGGAGACTTGGATATGGCATTATGCCGCCCGATATAGCGAAAGTTGTGTCACGGTTACAAACAAACTGCACAAGCTGTGCTCCAAGCTTTACGCAAATTGCAGGGATCGAGGCTCTCAGTGAACGCACATTGCCGTATGTCAAGCAATTTATCGCTGAATTCGCGCGACGCCGTGATGCTATTGTCGAAGGTCTAAATTCGATTGAAGGTATTCGTTGCCATAAGCCAAAAGGTGCGTTCTATGTCTTCCCGAATATCACGCAAACAGGCATGTCATCGCACGAGTTTGCGCATTTTATGCTCGAGGAAATTGGGGTCGCGTGCTTGAGCGGTACGGCATTTGGACGCGAAGGAGAAGGCTACGTGCGATTTTCCTACGCGACCTCGCTGGAGAATATCAACCGAGCGATTGAAAAAATCCGTGATGGACTTGAACATCGTGTAGCGGCAAAGTGAAATTTGTGTTGTACATAGCCGGATTGGCGATTGCACTTGTATTGGGATTTCGTGGAGGAATCCTACGACGAAATAAATGGCGAGCTTTTTGTGCAATACTGCTTATATCCACAGGAATCATTGGAGCGCTATACCCACCAATAGTCGGAACGTTCCGCGATGCGATTATCGAAATGAGAGGGAATAATCCTGCACCAATCTATGTTCTGGTACCGAGGGGAGGAATACGACTCGATGCAGATTCCATGCTAAAGGTTCAAGATGTAACGGGAGCCAGAGTAACAATACAAAGTAACGAAAGGAGTGTGGATATAAAAACTGTTATGGCAAAATCAAAACAAAACAAACAACTGTTCCTAGTAACACCAGTTTCGCACGACATCTTTCGCCTTATTCAACACACTACAGCTCCCATGACAATGCTTCCTCACATTCCGAACCTAGGTGAAAGGGCACGCATTCTCTTTTTTCACGTCCCAGCAGCATGGACAGGCTTCTTTGCTTATGTCATAACCATGCTATTTTCAATTCGATACCTAAAAAACCATCGTATTGAAGATGATGCAGTAGCAGTTGCATCGGCTTCTATTGGTACGCTGTTTACAGTGATTGCTTACATCAGTGGGGCGATTTGGGCCAAGTTCAACTGGGGAAATTTTTTCAATTGGGATACTCGAGAACTATCTGTGCTCCTTCTCCTTGCTATCTATGCTGCTTATTTTGTTCTCCGCCTGAATATCAGCTCCCAAGCAAAAAAACGCGTCGCAGCTACCTATGCAATCGTTGCTGCTGTAGCAGCGCTCTTTCTGATCTTCATTGTCCCGCGTATCACTCCAAGCCTGCATCCCGGATCACGTGACGATTCAAATATCGGTCCAATACTAAGCCCAGAGCAAGACGCTCTCGATACGACCAAAGCGATCATATTCAGCATTATGCTCTCCGGTTTTACGCTCCTCTACACTTGGATGCTCAATCTGACAGCGCGCTACAAACTCATACAGCATCAACTCGATGGAGACACACAATGATCGAATATCTCGCTCAACATCCGCACCTGGTGGTCCTCATTGTTACCATTTTGGTTTGGTTGGGTATCGCATTATTCCTGTGGCAGTTGAACAAGCGGATTGATCATCTTGAGAATGCAATTACACAACGCAAGCTCACTAATTCGTCCTCAACGCCAACGCAAACATCGCTTTAATACGCCATGAAACTGCGATACGTGATCGGTGCGCTTATCATTGTCATCGCAGCGAGCGCAAGTGTGTACCTGCTCTCCGAATCCCAGATACAGTACACTACAATCTCACATGCTCGTTCAACCGGTAAAAAAGTTCAAATCAAAGGTCGGTGGGTTGAGCGTGAATCAACAACGTATGACCAATCAAACAATCTTTTCCGGTTTATCCTGGAAGATGAAGATGGAATGCGCATACCTGTTGTCTATCGAGGTGGCAAACCCAATAACTTCGAACTTGCAGAGGCAATAGTCGTACGTGGTCGAGTAGATGGCAGTGTATTCGAAGCATCAGACATCTTGACAAAGTGCCCATCCAAATACGAAGGAAGTGCTCCACTCCAAACTCAATTTCCGTAAACCGTGATTGCACAGTTTCTTGTACACCTTGCATTTGGACTCGCAGTCGCCACAACGGTTGGCTACTGGATAGCAGCCAAGCGAGACCGCTTGGCAGTTTTGTCTGCAGCTCGGCAGCTTTACTATGCGTTGGTGTTAGTTGTCATTGGATTATCAGGAATTCTGCTGTATGCGATTGCAACCCACAACTTCGACTTTACCTATGTGCAGGCATACTCTTCCCGACAACTCGAACCGCCATTCCTCTATGCTGCTTTCTATTCGGGACAGGAGGGAAGTTTTCTTCTCTGGACACTGCTAACATGCTTTGTCGGGGTTGCGGTCATCGAATACAGCAAACGTCAGGGAATCGAGGCAGAAACAATGACTTTTTTCTCCCTGATCCTTGTTTTTCTCACACTCATGCTCGTAGCTAAAAATCCCTTCACATACCTCTGGGAAACCTACGCTCACGATGGAACAACCAAGGAGCTTATCGAACTCCTCAAAGCCGATCCAACTCGATACAACGGGCGTGGACTAAACCCTGTACTGCAGAATTACTGGGTGATGATACATCCGCCGATGCTTTTTAGTGGATTTGCTATGATGGCGGCACCTTTTGCCTTCGCAATGGCAGGACTCTGGCGTCAGCAGTATCACCAGTGGACACGACTGGCACAACCATGGCTTCTGGCAGCAACGTTTGTTCTTGGTTTTGGTATT
>JBBIUD010000052.1:0-9129 GCA_037440485.1 Chlorobiota bacterium | reverse complement strand
ATGCTCGCCTGCGCACGCCGCCTTGCCGATAGCGATCTTCCGCTGCTGGGTGTCAACTTAGGCAAGCTGGGCTTTCTTGCAGAATTCCCAGCCGACAATCTCAGCGAAACCATTGGTGATATTCTCAACGGTCGGTATCGCATCGTTGATCGAGCACTGATTGAAACCACCGTTGAACTCGACGACAAGCCCACAACGCTCTACGCCCTCAATGAATTCGCTCTCGAAAAACGCGACTCCTCCCGCATGATCACAATCCACGCATGGGTGGACGAACACTACATCGCTCGATACCGTGCCGATGGCGTGATTGTGACGACACCAACTGGCTCGACTGCATATTCGCTCTCGTGCGGTGGACCGATCATTGCGCCGTCGGCACAGGTACTGGCGCTTGTGCCGATTTGCCCGCACATGCTGACGTTGCGCCCGCTGGTTGTCAGCGACAGCTCTGAAATCACCCTCCTCCTCGACGCCGAAAGCCATGCAGCCTCGCTGGTCGCCGATGGTCAGGAGATTGCTCCTGTCGAACCGAACATGCGCTGCACCATTCGGCGCTCCCAGTGCACAGCCCGCCTGATCAAGCGTGCCGATACGACCTACTTCGACGTGCTTCGGCAGAAGCTTCTTTGGAGCGCCGATGCTGCAGTTCCCCGTGCGCACTAATCCCGCCGGCTACTGACAGAGCACCAGCGACCACCTTTCGATGTCGGAAAGCTGCTGGGCAAGATCGCACACCTGCTCAAGCGGTATCTGCTCGATTGCTGTTGCAATGGCATCGAGCGGTTCGAGCTTCTTCTCCTCGAAAAGCATCTGGGCAATAGCATGCATCCGTGCAGAAAGGCTTTCGGTGCTCATGAGCAGTGATGCGCGAAGTTGCTGGCGTGCACGGCGGAACTCCGTTGTTGTCGGTGGTTGCCTGCCCAGTCGCTCGAGTTCGGCTTCGATCGCAGCAACCGCTTCCGCCGCTCGGTCCGGACGTATCCCTGCATAGATGAGCAACTCCCCGCAATCGCTGAACAGTTGTAACGACGAATACACCGTATAAGCAAGACCGCGATGTTCGCGCAATCGGCGGTACAGCCGCGAACTAGCGCTGTCGCCCAGAAGGATGTTCAGCAGTGCGTATGCATGGCGCTGTGTGCTTTGAGCACCTGGCGTCTGTATGCCAAACGCACAGTGCGCTTGCTGAAATGCTCGATCAATTCTCACGCGCCAGCCGCTCCTGCGCCGCCGAGGTGGACGCTGCTCGCATTGAGCGCCGGCGGATACAAGCGGTCTCCATCGGGAAAGGACACGTTCAAACATTGCCACAGCCTCGTCGTGCCGGATTGGTCCGCTGATGATGATCGCACAGTTCGATGCTGTGTACCACCGCTTGTAAAACGCACCAAGATCCGCGACACTGATACGGCTGACGCTTTCGACACTGCCGGCGATCGGGTGCGCCAACGGATGCCTCCCCCAAAGCACACGGTCTAACTGGTCGCACACCACTTCTTCTGGGTCGTCGTCGTAGGCATGCAACTCCTCGATAATGACGTGGCGTTCTTTCTCGACGTCTCGCTCCGTAAAAGCGGGCGCAAAGACTAATTCGGCAATCACATCGGCAAGCCGTTCTGCGTGGTCGGCGAGTCCGCGAATGTAGTAACCGGTGACTTCCTTCGAGGTTGAAGCATTCAGGTATGCGCCGAGCATCTCCGTGACGCGCGTTCGCTCCGTGCCGGCATACCGCACCGAACGGCGAAAGAGCACGTGCTCGAGCATGTGCGCAATGCCCGCAATGGTATCGTTACGGCTACCGCAATCAACCCAGATGCCGAGCGCAACAGTCCGAACATGCTCGACGTAATCGGTGACCAGTCGGATACCGCAGGATAGAACCGTTTGCTCTGGTGGCGAAAGCGGTCCTGCTGGCTGTTGCAGTCGAACAGTGGTGCGTCGTTTCACGAGGGGTTGCTCGATATTTGCACAGAGCCAAAATTACCGAACACACCTTTATGAGCATGGTGGACCTCTGGCTATTGGCGTTAGCCGTTGGACCGGGTGTGGCGATCGCCGGAATAATCTGGTGGCTCGATCGTTACGACCGCGAGCCGCACGACCTTGCCATTGGCTGTTTTTTCTGGGGCGCGATTGTCACCATTCCGGTTGTTTTCATCGAGCTTGGCTTGGGTGCAATCTTTCCCCTCGACCGCAGCATGCTCGGCTCGGCGATAGTATCAGCATTCGGTGTGGTTGCACTCACCGAAGAACTGGCAAAGTACCTGGTTGTCCGGCTCTATGTCTATCCTCGAGCCGACTTCGATGAGCCGTACGATGGCATCACCTACTGCGTGATGGTTGGGATGGGGTTTGCCACAGTCGAGAATGTCTTCTACATTCTCGGCGAGGAATCAGGGCAGTTTGAGCTTGCCATGGTGCGGATGTTCACCGCCATTCCAGCGCATGCTGCCAACGGTGTCTTGATGGGATATTTTCTCGGCAGCGCAAAATTTGCCGCGCATCCATTGCGATACCACTTTGCAGCGCTCGGTGCGGCAGTAACAGCCCACGGATTTTACGACCTGTTTTTGTTCTACGGCGATGCGGGGCTGCTCACTCTTGGAGCATTAGTGGTCCTTGGAATTTCCGGCTGGCTCAGCATTCGTGCTATTCGCCGGCATCAGCAGGCATCGCCGTTTCGCAGTGAGTATTGATCACACTGCGCTTGCAGCATGGGGCTGCGGTGCTGTATTTTTGCATCCCACTTCCGGCGTAGCTCAGTTGGTTAGAGCATCTGACTGTTAATCAGAGGGTCGCAGGTTCAAGTCCTGCCGCCGGAGCATCTCCCGGGAGCATGATATTTCCAACTTGCGATAGTATTTGCACGGCGATTTGGTTGGGGTTATAGCCGCCCGGTAAGCGAACAAAAGGTTTCCCATACTGTTTGCAGAGGTCTGCAATGCCGGCATAGCTATGGCTCGACCAGCGTATAGCCAGCATCACCAGAGCAACACCATGCCGTGCAACATACGGAACAAAAAGGTCGAGCGATTCGTGAGGTCGGGTGGGCACCCAGGTCAATTGGCATCCGAACGCCTCTTCTATTGCCTGCTTGTTGTAGAGCCGCTCATCCCCGCCGATCAGCACAACCTCCTTTCCCTCGACCTTTTTCACAGCGCTGGATAAGGCTTTCTGCTCGCTTTCGGCGGGTGTTGCTGCCGCACGCTGCTGCTGGAGGTACCGATGAATCTCCCGTAGCACAAGCCGTACAGGCGGAGTACTGAAGTCATCATCGGTCGGAAAGTTGTCCACAACGGGCAGCAGTGCTGCTCGCAGCTCGACGTTGCTCGGCGGAACCCCAACAGCACTGAGCGCCTCGATCTCTTCGCGAATGCGCTGCCAGTGATGCTCCGGGTCAATACTCTGGCGGACGATGTGCCCGACGTGGTAACGGAGCGCGCGCAAATGCCTTTTAGCTTCAAGGCTCAGTGGAAGCATCGCTGGCTGGGCGCTTTCGGCATTTTCCTCCGATGGGAGTTTAGTCAATGCAGTTTCGAGCGAGGGGAGTTCCTGTCGAAGTTTATCAATCTGCTCGATGATATCTCTGGCTTTGGTGTAGTCAGCTGGATCGCGCAGTGTCATGTGGCGCGGGATAAACTTCTGAAACGTTTTCGTGTACCATTTGAGCCACGTAAACACAGCGTCTTGATCGGGATCAGGATTTTGGATAACGTCCACTCCAGCAACAGGCAGGATCTGATGCAATGCAGACTGTGCTGCAGCGGCAAGGCTAAGCAGCGACTCCGCCCACTCGGGACGCTGCCGCTGCTTCGGAATAAGCGGGAGAAGCTCGGCAACCTCGGCAATGGCTTCGTAACAGTCGGCGACGTATTCAAGTAATGCCGGCGTTCCGTCGTAGTCGAGCATCCACAAATAACACTGTGGATAGGCTTTGGCTCGCATAATGACGTTGTCGTAGTAGCGGCTTTCAGACTCGGGGGATATCGCGCCGCGAAGCCGGTCAGCACACCACCGCGCAACCTCTGCTTTGAGCCGTGCGCGACTTGTCACAAGATCAACATCATAGACAGGCTCGCCCTGGTGTTGGCGATCATCTGCGTCTTTATGCCACAACGATTCTCCCGGCGGCGTAGCCGTTGAAGATGTTGATGAATTTTTGGGATCGTACGCCTCACCTCGGAAGTGGGCAATAAGGCGCGCCAGTGATTCCTGCGTGATCGGCTTCTCCTTGGCAGAAGTGTACAGTTCTTTCCTGGTAAGGCCAAGTAGTTCAGCGGCGCGAGTCGCATTCGAAGTCTCGCGGTGCTCTTTACCAGCGATACTTTTACTGCTTCGCACTTCCGGCGTTGCAGAGTCAGATTCACCGTGTTGCTCCGACTGAAGTATCTCCTCGCCGATAGCAACAACCAGCTCGACAGCACTCCGCAATAAAGGACTCTCCTTGACCTGCTCGCGCAACTGTTCGATAATACGCTCGAGATTGTTCATATTAGCCTTCAGAATACAAACAGTGAAACAGACAATAAAAAACCAGCTTGGCTCGCTGAAGGCAAACATATTGACTCATCCCCCCGATCCACACTCGAGCCGAGACATAGAAGCTTCTTCCCACACCCTGCAGGGTGCGGATTCGGGCGTGGTTCGCTGGCAGGAGCGCTTCTGGGGTGGCTTAGTTCTGCTGCTGGCGCTCGTCGAGGCTGACCGGACCAGCACCCCAGTATGCAACCAGCAAGACTCCGCCAAGCATGGCGAGATTTTTCATGAACATCATCATTTGAATCTGGCGTTGCATCGGATCAGCAATCGCCCAGAAGTTGTGCATCATCAGTGTCACGGGTACCAAGAAGATCACCAGGAGCCATGCGCCGAGCTTAGCACGATAGCCAAGCATGACGCTGAGTGCACCAACAATTTCCAGAATGCCACTCAGCGGCACAAGCAATGATGCTGCCGGTACACCCTGTGCCTCAGCATATTGTACCGCTTCGCTGGTGAAGTGGAATGTAAGGCCGCTCATCAAAAAGAGCAAACACAACAGAACTCGCCCTACCAACGGAAGGTAACGCATAGAACACCTCGTTGTGAGTTGAACTTTTGGTGACCCTTCCCCACAGCGGGGAACTGGCTCGAATTTACGTAAATTTGAAGCGGAAAAAATCTATACCGCCTGTTCCATTGCTGGAGGTTAGCTCCGATGCGCATCCTACCGATTCTGCTGGCTGCTGCACTGTTCTCCTGTTCACACGACACCACAACACCGATTGCACCGCCCACAAACCGCGCGCCAGTGATTGATAGCGTGGTCATTGGCGGGGTTGTCTCGGTCGGCGTACCGGTTGACATCACCTGCTACGCTCACGACCCCGACGGTGATTCGCTTCAGTACTTCTGGCGGGTTGCTGATGGCAGTATCGTCGGCAACGGTGAACGCGTGCAACTGTTAGCAGCGCCCTGCTGTGAAGGTAATTCGACAACGATGCAGGTCACCGTTCGTGATCGGTACCAAGCAAGCGATACCCGCGAATTTCGAGTGTACGTTTGGTAATGCTTCGCTTTGTTGCGGTTCTGGTTATTAGTGCAGCCTGGGCACACGGGCAGAGCTGCTGCGGGGGTACGGGCACTTTTCTTGGTGGAATGGAGCGCGCTGGACTGGGGACAGGCACGCTGACAGCAGCAGCGGTCTATAACTACACGGCCATGGAACGCACACTCAACGGCGCTGCGCGTGTTCCCAATCCAAATGGCAGTATTGCTTACGCACACGCACTCAACGTAGAGCTGGAATTTGCCCCTGTCGAGCGCTGGAGCTTCCTTGTGGTGCTTCCCTTCAGCGATAAAGTTCGCAGCATCAATGTAGCAACGGGCAACACCACGCTCTACCAACGCTACCATGCAGCCGGAACCAGCGATATGTTCGGGATTATCAAGTATGCACTCGTGCCAGCATCAGCGCTATCACCGTGGAGTCTTGCTGTTGGTGGCGGTGTTAAAGCTCCGACCGGTGACTATCGTATCGAGGAAAATGGTGTTGAACAACCAATTGATGTGCAGCCCGGTACCAGCAGTTGGGACCTACTCGGTTGGGCGCTCGGTTGCTATCGCCTCGACGAGCCATCAGCTATGGTGTCGCTATCGGCGCTGTTGCGCAAGCCCGGTCCGAATATCAACGGGCGTACACTGGGGACTGACCTGCAGGCATTGCTCGCACTCACTCTGACCGAGCTGGACATGCCCGTGGTACCGATTCTGCTGAGCCGGTGGCGCTGGACTGCACCCGACCGCCAGGACGGTCGCATCATTGCCTCCACGGGCACCTTTCGCATCGAGCTGCTTCCAGCAGTTGCTCTGACGGCATGGGAGCCACTGGTCGTTCGCATCGGTGCACAGTTGCCGCTCTACGAGCGCACCAACGGCATTCAACTAGCGCCGAGCTGGGGCGCGTTTGCTGAGCTCCGCAGCACCTTTTCCCTCTGGTAGAAACCTTCTCAGCGGCTCACTCAACTGCCCTGCTCTGCCTGGCGCAGGCGTCGAGCCATCAGGTTGAGCGCGCTGCCAGCCCAGAACCACTCAATCTGCTGCTCGTTCATTGAATGGCGTACCACAATGCGATGCTGGGCGCCATTGGGTTTGCGAATGAGCATCTCCATTGGCTCGCCGGCGCGAAGCTGAGCAAGATCGAGCGTGAAGCGATCGTCCTCGCCGATGAGATCGTAGTCATCAGGATTGGTAAAGACCAGCGGCAGCATACCCTGCTTTTTGAGGTTGGTTTCGTGAATCCGGGCAAACGACTTGACCAGGATCACCTTGCCGCCCAGGTAGCGTGGTTCCATTGCGGCATGCTCTCGCGAGGAACCTTCGCCGTAGTTTTCTTCTCCAACGACGATCCAGGACACACCGCGCGCTTTGTACTCCCGTGCAACACGCGGCACCTCGTCGTATTCGCCCGTGAACACATTTTTCGCGGAGTTGAGCTTGCCGTTGAATGCATTGGTCGCGCCAGTGAACATGTTGTTGGAGATGTTATCGAGATGACCGCGGTAGCGCAGCCACGGACCGGCAGGCGAAATGTGATCGGTGGTGCACTTGCCTTTGACTTTCAGCAGCAGCACCATATCCACAAATTCTTCCGGTTTAGGTGGGGCAAACGGCTCCAATCGCTGCAAGCGCTGCGAGTCCGGACGAATAATCACCTCGATGGTGCTGCCGTCCTCTGCTGGCGGGACATACCCTTCCGGATCAGGGACAAAACCACGGGCTGGAAGTTCTTCTCCTCGCGGTGGATTGAGCACCGAACCGTTGATCGGTTGCTTGGTAAAATCAACCCGCAGATCACCAGTGAGTGCAAAGCCGAGAACTGTTTCGGGCGATGCAACGAACGCATGGGTATCAGGATTGCCGTCGTTGCGACCGCTAAAGTTGCGGTTGAAGGATGTGATGATCGAGTTTTTATCCCCTTTTTTGACGTCGTGCCGTTTCCACTGTCCGATGCAGGGTCCGCAGGCGTTGGCAAGCACTGTCGCCCCGATCGCTTCGAGTTTTTCGAGAATGCCATCGCGCTCCATCGTTGCCCGAATTTGTTCTGATCCAGGCGTTATCGTTAGCTCGCATTTTGCCTTAAGCCCGTGTTTCGCAGCGTAGTCGGCAATCTCGGCAACACGGGTCATGTCTTCATAGGAAGAATTTGTGCAAGAACCAATCAGTGCCACGCGCAGCTCGGCGGGCCAACCATTCTGCTCAACCTGGCGCACAAACTCACTGATCGGCATGGCGCGATCCGGTGTGAACGGTCCGTTGATGTGCGGTTCTAACGTCGAAAGGTCAATTTCAATGACACGGTCGAAGTATCGCTCCGGATCGTTTTCGACTTCTGGATCGTGGCGTAACAGCTCTGACAGTGGTGCCGCTGCATCGGCAACATCAGCACGACCGGTTGCACGCAGGTAGCGATCCATTGCCTCGTCGTAGGGGAATATCGAGGTTGTTGCACCAACTTCTGCACCCATGTTGCAAATGGTGGCTTTGCCGGTCGCACTAATCGTCGAGCAGCCATCGCCGAAGTATTCGATGATTGCTCCGGTTCCACCCTTGACCGTGAGAATTCCAGCGAGCTTCAAAATCACATCCTTCGGCGCAGTCCAGCCGCTCATGCGCCCAGTGAGCCGAACACCGATATGCTTGGGCATTTGCAGTTCCCACGGCATGCCTGCCATCACATCCACTGCATCGGCACCGCCGACACCGATGGCAATCATGCCCAATCCACCCGCATTGGGTGTATGCGAATCGGTCCCTATCATCATGCCGCCGGGAAAGGCGTAGTTTTCCAGCACCACTTGATGAATAATGCCTGCACCCGGCTTCCAGAATCCAATGCCGTACTTTTTTGAGACGGATGCCAGGAACTGAAAGACTTCGTCGTTTTCAACCAGAGCGGTTTGCAGGTCTTCTTTGGCGCCGCGTTCTGCTCGGATGAGGTGGTCGCAGTGAACTGTGGTCGGTACCGCAACACGCGGGATGCCTGCGCTCATGAACTGCAGCAGTGCCATTTGCGCGGTAGCATCTTGCATCGCAACCCGATCAGGGAAAAAGTCAACGTAATCTTGCCCCCGCACCGGTGGCGACGTCGGTAGCTCAGCCATGTGGGCATAGAGAATTTTTTCTGCGACCGTCATCGGACGACCGACAATACGGCGGGCTGCAGCAATTCGCTCCGGCAATTGCTGGTACACACGGCTAATCATCGAAAAATCAAATGCCATCGGACTCTCCTGGCGATCAAAGGTGGAACACAACACAGGTGCCGCACAAGACGGAATGCAACATGCGAAATTGCCCGCATTTCCACACCCCGTCACCCTGAACTTGGCTTTCAGGGGTCTCACGCCTTTTCTGGTCACCCTGAACTCGGTTCAGGGTCTATCCAGATGCTGAATCGAGTTCAGCATGACCGCTCGACGGCAACCAGATGCTGAAAAACACATTCAGCATGACCGCTCGGCAGCAACCAGATGCCGAAACACGTTCGGCATGACATGGAAAGACGCAAGCACTCACGTGCACACGCTTTCCGCCCGTCACCCTGAACTCGGTTCAGGGTCTTTGGAGATGCTGAAACAAGTTCAG
>JBBIUD010000051.1:0-9251 GCA_037440485.1 Chlorobiota bacterium | reverse complement strand
TGTAGGACGATAGATGATGCCGACGGTTGTCCGACCGAGCAAGCCGAATTCCGTCGCACCGATACCGACTTGAACGAACGGCTCGAATTCTTTTCCGAGTTTTGTGCGCCACTGGTAGGTAGCTGTCCCCCACAGCAGTGCTGGATACGCCTCATATCGGAGGCGAGTTTCGTTGGAGTAGCCATAAAACTGCATTGCGAATGGTTCTCGCCCGACTTCGATGCCGATGGCGTGATGATCGCTGAGTGTGTACTGCAAGCCAATCGCACTGGTGTTGAGCAGCGAACTGCGGTCGGGTTGTTGCGGAACCGTTACCAGTGACGTTGTGCCCAGACCGCGAAGGAGCAACCGGAACTGCGGATACTGCTCCGCGGGCGAAAGATTAGGCATCTCGGCTGGATATTCAACCGCTGGGTCTTTCTGCGCCGACTCTGGCAGTGCATAGCGGCGCATAACATATGGCGATGCGGCGATGCGAAATTCTGGTAGCTCAGCCAGTGGAACAAAGTCCTGAGCCGTTGCTGCTGGCTGACTGGGTTGTTGAATCGCATCCGATGGTGTCGAAGCGTGGGCATCCTCGGTTGCTGCCGCGGGAGAGGGTACTGTGCGGTACACCGTTCGCGTGCGATAAACCACCCGCTCGACAATTGTCGTTTCTGGTGCAGCAACCGACGATGCTGGAGTTTCTCGTTGCGCGAGCGGCTGCACAGCCGATGGTTGCTCCAGTTGTGTCATGCCCAGCCAGGTCAGCGCGCTCCCGACAATGGCACCGGCAAGCGGCAGCCATACCTTGCGCAGCAGACTGATGATGAAGCCGGTGCCGGCACCGATTCCAATGCTCTGGAAGAGGGCAGCGCTGGTGCTTAGCGGGGGGACCAATGCCACCCGATCATTGCGTACCGCCCGGCGCAATGCCAGCAGCTCGCTCATTTCCTGCCGCAACTCTGCGTGGCTCGCCAGCGCAGCAAAGAGCGGCTCTTCCAGCGCAGGCTCTAATTCGCCATCGAGATATGCCGAAAGCCATTCGGAGTATTGCTCGGTGTAATCCATGGTATCAATCGGAAGTGTTCATGTCTTCGGTTCGATCGGTAAAGTATGGCGCTAAAATTTTGCGAAGTTTCTGCCGTGCTCGGAATGCACGAACTTTGACCACATCAGCACTGGTGCCGACAATCTCGGCGATTTCGCCATAGGAAAGTCCGTCGTACTCGTGCAACACAAACGCTTCGCGGTACTCGATCGGCAGCAATTCCAATGCATGCGCAAGCAGTTCGGCAAGCTCATCGTTTTCATACGGAGTATCGCGCGAGACAGCGTGGTAGTCTTCCAGCTCGATGGTCGAATGCTGCATGCGCTTATGGTTGAGGCAGACATTCCGCGCAATGCGGAGGAGAAATGCCGGCAGATTCGTCATTGTTCGTGTACCATCGGCAGAGGTGAAAAACCGCATGAATGCTTCCTGGAAGGCATCATCAGCCGCAGCATCATCGCCCATGATACGGCGGCAGTAGGCGTAGATGCGCGGGGAATGCCGGCGGTAAATCTCGGTGAACGCTGCATCGCGTTCACGCTTGGAATACCGCGCGCTATCGCACATGCGCACATACAGCTCGGCATCGCTCAATGCTTCCAGCTCTTTCATTCGATAGCCTATCGGTTACCGGTGGCAATAACCAAACTACGATTGTCCATGTAACACGAAAAAAGTTTTTTCCCGATGTTACCATCACCGGGAGCCAGTGTTATTGCCGCTGAATCGAATGGTCTGTTCGATGATTTGTTTCACCACTGTTGGAGTGTTTCCAATGAGGCTTCGATTATCGTTCTCTGCCATGCTCGGTCTGATGGTGCTGGTGATTTCAGCATCGGCTGGAGTACCGAGCAAACCACGCGAATTCAGCGCAAGCGGTGGCTACACCGATACACAGGGACAGTACAAGGCTGTGCTGCAATGGATGCCGAGCGAGTCGGAAAACTCCTCCGATCGTCCCGATGGCTACTATGTCTATCGTGCGTCGGGTCAGACCGAGGACGTTTCGCAGTTTTCGCGCATCGCAACGGTGCCGAGCGATAGCGATCATCGCCAGCTCTATAGCTACACTGACCAGCCGCTGCAAGCAGGAACCTACACCTACTTTGTGACCGCCTACAATAGCGATGGAGAAAGCCCGCGGAGCGTCATCCGCGTTGTAACTGTTCCGCCGAACACACCACCGACGGATCTTCTCCGATTTGTGACCACTCCGCCACGCGAGGGACGCGTCGGGCAGCAGTATCGCTATCAGGCGCGTGCTGAATCGCCGCTGCAAGGTGTGACGATCCGCTATCAACTCGTTAGCGGTCCCGACGGCATGACCATAGACGAAAGCACCGGTGTCATCACCTGGACGCCGCAGCGTGCCGGTAAATACCAGGCAGCAATCAAAGCGTTGATCGAGGTCGAGGGTCGTGTTGTGTGGGTCGGTCAGGAGTGGGTTATCATGGTCGGTGGCGATAATGAGCACGAAGGCTGCATCCTTGTTGAGGGCATTGTTGTTGATACAAACCAAACGCCCCAGTCGTCGGGTGTTGTCGTTGCCTACCGCGCCATCACACGGGAAAATCAAACAGTGTGGGTTGTTGCCGGCAAGGCTGAAGTCGGTGATCTGGGGACATTCCACATGCGCTTGCCTGCTGGACAATACAAGTTCCTCACCGAAGGCCGCGACTACCAACCACTCTGGTACGAGAACAGCCGCACTGCCGACGATGCGACGGTGCTCACGTTCGAATGTGGGGCTGATTCTGTTGTCGAGCTTGTTTTTGTTGTAACACCGCGCGAGCATGAGCAATTCTACGTTGTCAGCGGGCGGGTAACCTCTGCCGAAACGGGCAATGGAGTTAGTGCGTGGGTCAAGTTCATGACCACAAGCGATAGTCATCACGACGATCACGGCAATGACTGGGGACATGGGGCAATGTTCACCGCCGAAACCAACGCCGATGGCTATTACGAAATTCGGCTCTCGAATCGCTACACGTACATTGCGCGTGCTCTCCCGCGAAGCGATGACTACCTACCGCTCTACTACGACGGAACCAGCAATATTGCCGAAGCGACCCGCATCACGCTGACGGGCAACCGCGATGGCGTCAATTTTGCGCTCCCGACACGTCCAGCGCGCACGGGTGGCTTTAGCGGACAGATCACCGACTCGGCCGGCAATGGACTGGCTGGATGGGCAATTGCTTGCCGTCTAATCGCAACCAACTCTGATCGCGGCGATCGCATCCGCCGCTTCCGGACGGTCGAGACGGACTCGATGGGCAATTATCAGTTCACCGGCTTAGAACCAGGCGTCTATGTTGTGCTCGGCATTCCACGCTCGCGCGACTACGTTCCGGGCTTTTGTGTGCAGGGCGATTTTGCGACGCTCCGCTGGCGGACAGCAACCCGCATCCAAGTCGGTGATGCTATGCTCAGCGTGCAATACATCATCAAGCTCCGCGCGCGCAACGGCGAGCGTGGTATCGTTCGGCTCGATGGCTGGGTGCGCAGTCGCGGGCAGCAGATCAAGGCTGGTTCGGCTGAGCAAGGACAGCAACCGGTTGCTGGAGCGCTCGTTGCTGTTCTGACCGATGCTGGCGTTGCAGGATACGCAATTTCTCAAGATGATGGCTACTACGCAATCACCGAGCTGATGCCTGGTGCCGGCACGATCGTGGTGGATCATCCAGACTATGAGTCGAGCGAAACGCCGATCGTCATCGGTGCAGCAGCAACACAATCGCAGGATGCAACGATCGAACCGGTCCAGGCGAGCACCGTCACCGACGATCAACTCGGGACGGTCGTCGTTGCTCCCAACCCGGCATCGAATCACGTTCGCATTGACATCGGGCAGCCAATCAGCACTGCACGGATCGAGCTGTTGACAGTGCTTGGCACGGTCGTTGCTGCGTATGAAGTGCGCACGCCGCAGGTAGAGCTTTCGACCGATGGTCTTAGCGATGGCGTCTATGCCGTGCGCATTACGACGGCAACGGGAGCGCGTACGATACCACTGGTCATCGTGCGCTAACGCAAGCAAAGCGTTTCATGGTACCCTCACACGCGGCGCCGCTTCCGGGAGAGAAGCGGCGCTGGTGTTTTTCTGCGTGCCCATGATTGCCAGCAGGGCATTCTCCAGAACGGTCAGTGTATCGAGCGAGCTCGATTTCAATCGCACGTCGGCTAAGTGGAGGACTTCCAGCGCATGCTCGATCTGAGCCGGGCTATAGTTTTTGAGCGCCGCCAGATATTCGGGCACATAAAAAGGCTAAATCTTCAGCGCGCGTCCAAGCTCGGCTGTATTGGAAGTGGTTGCGTGCAATTCACCCAGCCGCCACAGGATTGAAAAGTACCGTGCCAGCATCGTGACGATAAGCAAATCTTGCCGCTCGGTTCGCACCATGTAATGCAAAATCTTCAGCGCCCGTGGGGTGTCGCGCTCGCCAATGGCTTTCTGGAGCTCAAAGACGTTGTACACACGCGAGGCTCCGGCTACGGCGAGGACGTCCTCGATGCTGATTCGCTTGCGCCCGCCCACGTAGAGGATGACTTTGCTCATCTCGTTGGCAAGGTCTCGCAAGGACGTGCCAACTTGCAGCGTGAGGTATTCAGCAACGTCAACGGCACACTCGTAGCCATGCGACTTGAAGCGTCGCACGATCCATTCCGGGATTTGGCGCTCGTGAAGGCGCGGAAATTCCATCCATGCAGCGTCGGCAAGGAGGGCGCGATAGGGGAAGCGAAGTTTGGCGAGTTTTTCTTTTGCCTGTGTTTGTTGCTTGGGATTCGACAGCGCTTTGGCAAGACCTTTGAGTTCGTCGGCAATACTCCGATTGTCTCCGCTTGCCAGCAGCACCAGGACAGTCGTTGGCGCTGGCGACTGCAGATAGCGTCCGAACAAGCCGTGCTCGGCATTGTTTTTTTTTCCAAACGGAATGCGGTCGAAGCGTCGCACCATGATCACACGCTCAGCGCTTGCCATTGGGAATGCTTGGGCACGGCGAACCAGATCATCGGCACTTGTGTCGTCGCCATCGAGCAGTTCAATGTCCACATCGCTCACTCCACGGTTACGCGCTGCAGCCAACAACGATTCGGCTGTTTCTTCCACTAAAAATTCCTCCTCCCCAAAAAGAAAAATCACGCGGGGAAATGGATTGGTGCGGAGAAGCCCTGCAACCGACTCGATAAGCATAAAAAAACATGGCTCGACAGTGACATCCTGCAGCGAAGATAGCACCCGATTTGGTGATTTCGTGCTGGTTTCGTAAATCGCAACCAGTTGGATGTACCACAACTGCACCTTTGCCATGGTGTGTGTGATTGTTTTCCTTGGTGCTGTGCTCGTGGCGCATGCTGATAATCCACGGTGGGAACGATACCTGGAAGCAGCGCGTCCCTCGCTGATCATGGCTGCGCCGGTGATTCCTCCCCTGCTGATGGCAGAACGATACTACGAGTCGAGCTTTACCAACATCAACCTCATCGAGCCAGAGCAGGACAATTCCCCGATGCAAAATGAGTCGAGCGTTGCCGTCAATCCTCGGAACCGCCAGATGCTCATTGCGTCGGCTGTAGATTATCGCGCCAATCAATCGGCGTGGGTGTACGTATCCAGCGACGGCGGGCGCACCTGGCGGAACGTTCTCCTGGGAAAACCGGCACTCAGTGGGTGGACAGCCGGCAACGATCCGTCGGTCGCGTGGGGACCCGACGGCACAGCCTACGTCGTCTATGGTGCCTTCAATCGTTCGACGCCGCCGACGGGCGAAAATGGCGTTTTCATTGCACGGTCAACCGATGGGGGGCAAACCTGGCAAGCACATCTGCCGATTATCCTCCACACCGGTACGATGACCGCTGATTCTGCCTTCGAGGACAAGTACTACATTTCCGTTGACCACTCCAGCAGCTCGCCCTACCGAGGTCGGATTTACGTGCCCTGGAAACGAGTCATTGACCGAGATTCTTCAACGCAGATTGTTGTCACCTGGTCCGATGATCAGGGCACCACATGGCATCCGCCGGTGCGTGTCAGCCCGGTACTGGCGGGCACCTCGCTCGATACGACGTTCGGACAAAGTTTTCCGCTGGCAGCGACGGGACCAGCCGGCGAAGTCTATGTGGTCTGGAACTCTGGCACTCAGCGCGGCATTGGATTTGCGCGTTCGACCGATGGAGGTATGACCTGGACACAACCGCGCCTGATCCACACCTACCAATGGCTCGGAGAGACAAAGTTCACCGGTACCCAGTACAACCACACGCTCAAAGGCGGAACGCGCGTTGAAACCTATCCCTCGCTTGTTGTTGACACCGTGCCTGGTTCACCGCGGCGCGGCTGGCTCTACCTGACTTGGGCTGCCGATCGTGTGCCGAACATTTACTTCTCGCGCTCCACCGATGGCGGTCAGAGCTGGTCACCGCCGACGATCATCCACCGCGACACCACCGGCGACCAGTTCTGGCAGTGGATTGCGCTCGATGGTACGAACGGTGATCTTGCCGCCATGTGGCTCGATAGCCGCGACGATCCGGACAATCGCTACTGCCGCGTGTACGTTGCATACTCCAGTGACGGAGGCACAAGCTGGCACGAGCGTCCCTTGAGCGACACTGCCTTCGATATTCGGCGCAATCCATTCAGCGGTGGTTCGGTTAGTGGTGTCTTTGCTGGGGATTACAACGGCTGCGCGTTCTGGAATGGCATCATCTATCCGTCGAGCGTGGATATGCGGCATGCCGAGCAGAACATCTTCGACAGCGACGTCTATTCGGCTCGGATCGCCGTGCGTGCGCCGTTGCCGGTGAGCAATTTTCGCGCGGTTACCATTCCGGAAAATCCCCGCCGCATTGACCTCCGCTGGCAACCGCCGACTGCACGTAGCTTTGGTCAGCCGCTGGATCCATCCGAGCTGCGAATTCTGCTGCTGCGCAATGATACCGTGATTGCTCTGCTCGACGGGACAGCAACGGCGTATTCCGATCTCAACTTGCCACCCTATTCCACGCATCGCTACACAGCGCTTGCCGTCGCTGGTAGCGATACATCCTCGCCTCGCTGGGCAATTGGTTACGCTGGAGGAGCACCACAGCCAGCCGCTGCAACGATTGTGGAGGTCCGCAACGGACGCTCTGCTCAGCTCGATGCCACGGTGCGTGCACAGATGCCGACACGCCGCGCTGACGGCGTCACGCCGCTGGTTAATCTTGCGCGCGTTGCAGTGCTGCTCGATGGCGTCGAACACAGCCAACACACTATTGCCCCCAGCGATACGGGCGCCGTGGTCGAGCTACCCATCACCACGCCGGAGCAAGGATATTGGCGCGTGCAAGTCTGCGTGCTCGATGCCGATGGTAACCGAAGTGATACATCGGATGCAGTGACGGCGTACATTGGACCGGTCGAAGCGCGCTACAGCGATTCGTTCGACGACGGACGCCTGCGGCGCTACTTGGTGAGTGGTGGTTGGGCACTGACCGACGAGTTTGCGCACTCGCTTCCATACAGCTTGACGGAATCACCGCGCCGCAGTTATGCTGCCGCCGCGCGCGATACGATCGTGTTCTTCCCAATTCGCGCTGAACGCGATACTGTCGCACTCGCCTTTTATGCGGCTGCCTACGTCGAAGAGCGCGACAGCGCTATCGTTGAGTGGAGCGACGACGGGCAACGCTGGCACCAGGCGGTCTCGCTGAATCGCGCGCAGTTCCCCGACTGGAGCGACGGCTCTCGCTCTGCAAGCGACTGGAAGCTCATCGCTGCCAGTGTCCGCATCCCCGCGGCACCGGCGGATGTGACGTTTCGCTTCCGATTCCGTTCGAACTTGAGCGTCCAGGATGATGGTTGGTACGCCGACGATCTGACAATCAGCGCCGCCGGCAGTCTGAGCGTGGAGGCAGAGTCACCTGCGGTGACGTGCTATCCGAACCCAACATCGGGGATTACCATCATTGAGGGCATTTCCCCGGCGGCTCGGGTGGAGGTGTATTCACTGGCGGGGCTACAGCAGACCGTTCCGCTTGAGCGTACACCGACAGCACTCGTGCTGGACCTACGTGCACTGGCACGCGGTGTGTACATTATTCGTCTTGACGATCGCGGCATAGTTCGCGTTGTGCGTTGTGTCCGACTCGGAGAGTAACGGCAATGGAAACGCTTCTCGACCCACTGGTTAAACGGCAGCCACAAAATGACGACGAGCGCATCGCCGCAATCGAGCAGCTCAAGCGCGAGCGCAATGCAGTGATACTGGCACACTACTACCAGTACTCGGAAATTCAAGAGCTGGCAGATTTCGTCGGTGATAGTCTCGATCTTTCCCGCACCGCACAGCAGACGACAGCCGATGTGATTGTCTTCTGTGGGGTGCATTTTATGGCGGAGACAGCAAAAATCCTCAACCCAACCAAGCGCGTTCTTTTGCCCGATCTGGCAGCCGGTTGCTCGCTGGCAGACAGTGCCCCTGCCGACGAATTCCGGCACGTTCTTGCTCAGTTGCGAGCGCAATATCCCGACCTTGTTGCCATCACCTACATCAATTGCAGTGCGGAAGTCAAGGCGCTCAGCGACATCATTTGCACCAGTAGCAACGCGGTGCGCATCATTGAAAGTGTACCCGAGGGTGTGCCGATTCTTTTTGCTCCGGACCGAAATTTAGGCGCCTACCTGCAGCGAAAAACGGGGCGGAAAATGCTGCTCTGGAATGGCGTCTGCATCGTACACCAAAGCTTTAGTCTCCGCCGCATTGAGGAGCAGTTGGCAGAACATCCCGATGCTGAATTGATCGCTCACCCCGAATGCGAGGACGCTATACTCGAGCGTGCCAGCTTCATTGGCTCGACCAGTGCATTGCTGCGCTATACGGTGGAATCACCGCGCACAACGTTCATCGTTGCAACCGAGCCGGGGATCATCCACCAAATGGCAAAAGCATCTCCCCACAAGCGTTTCATTCCTGCCCTCCCGTCCGACGAGGGATGCCGCTGCAGCGAGTGTCCCTACATGAAGCTCAACACGCTCGACAAGCTCTACCAATGCCTGCTGCATGGTGAGCCGGAAATTCACCTTGACCCTGATGTGATCGAGCGCGCTCGCCGACCGCTGGAGCGGATGCTGGAACTATCGCGATAGTGGGACCTGAGGGATTCGAACCCCCAACCAACGGATTATGAGTCCGCTGCTCTAACCGTTGAGCTAAGGTCCCGCACTAAACAAAAT
>JBBIUD010000050.1:0-9284 GCA_037440485.1 Chlorobiota bacterium | reverse complement strand
CCCCTCAAAACACCCCACCGCAGAGGCGGAAACGATGAGAGCTTGACGACAACAGGTAAGCCAACGCGAATTGAGCCGATATCCTTTGGTGGAACTTGTGCACTGGCATAAAATGCCGTGGGTGGTTGGCTGAGCTTGAGCAGAATAGCACCAGCGGGAACTTGCCGCTCAGCATCGCTAACGTAGGTGACAACCATACTATCGCTGGGTGCTTTCAGCACAATGGCACCACTATCAAGCTCAAAATCTCCGTAGAGTCCACGCAGGCGTTGATATGCGCTCTCTCGTGCAGCATGGAGCTGTGCGCGGCGGTTGCGCAGTTCGAGCGTGAGCTTTTCTTCTGACTGCCCGGCAATGCTCCTATCGAGCGAAAGCTCGCGCGCCTGTGATTCGAGGGCAGCAATATCACGGCGGTATTGTTCGCGCGCACGCTGGAGCGCTTCATCTGCATTGGCTTTTTGCAGCTCGGCTTGCTGAAGGTCAACCTCCGAGACGTAGCCACTGGCACGCAATTTTTTGAGCTGCTCGAGTTGCTCGCGTGCATTCCGTGCAGCCAGTTCGAGTTTTCGAATTTCCGCTTGCTGGGTCGCCAGTGTGAAACGGCGTGCCTGCTGTGTGCGTTCCAGTTGGCGCAAGACTTTTTGTTGCTGCAGGCGAAGCTCGGTCTGTGTTTTTGCATGGACGGGAAGCTCGGTTGTCTCGAACACCTCCTCTTGCAACCGTGCAAGGGTGTATTCCATCACCAGCGCTGCGATCTGTGGCGAGCTAATACGCACCAGTGGCATTCCCGGACGGATACGCTCACCAACCCGCACGTAGTAGCGCTCAACAAAAACATCTTCGGCAAATCGGTAGATGCGCTCACTGCTATTGCTTTTGAGTACGCAGCCAAGCTCAACCTGTCGCGGTACTTGTAGAACAGCACTAGCAATTCCAAGTGCTATAACTCCAATAGTCACCCCATAGAGTGCAAGACGAACGGAGTGCTGCCGTGACGAAGTCAGAACAAAATCACGTTCGTCGGTTGGTGGTTCACTCGTGTACATAGCACAGCGCTCGCATTGATGACCGATAGCTTCCCCAGCTGCATATGCAAATGGGGAGTGCGCAAAAATGCACACTCCCCACTCGGATATTGTAGCGTCGTGTTAGTGCAGCACGACGAAGCGACGCGAACGGACGAAGGACTCTCCTTCGACAACGAGGAAATACACACCCGATGGAAGCGTTGCCAAATCGAGTGTGAGTTCACGACGTTCGCCGCGGAGGACGTAGCCATCGTACACCGTTACCTGACGTTGACCATCGAGGCTAACGATAGTGGCGCGGACATACTGTTGTTGCTGGACATGCAGCGTTGCAACAGCGCGATGCTCCGCTGGATTGGGTGAGACATCGGTCAGTGTAACGTCCTCACCCGTATTGGGCGACTGTCCTGCGATTGGCTCCTCGTCGGCATTACCATCTTTCGAAAGGGTTCCGATCGGGTTATTACCAAGACTCGTGAAGCCGTACTTGTACTTGAGTACACACCAGACTTGATCGCGTATCGTTGCATCGGCTGTGTTGTAGAGCAGGACCTCTGCTATCTTGGTGTTATCGCACAAGTACTGATTGGTTTCGTTGACCGATGCAGCGTCGTGGAAACGTGTATTTCCGACCTTTCCACCAATACTGACCATGTCGCCGGAGTAGGACATACTTGTTCCCGGCGTACCCGATGGCGTGTACACATTTCCGTTGATGGAAAATCGCAGGCGATTCGATGACGATGCGTTCCCATTGTACACGAACTGGAAGATGTAGTTCGTACCGGGCTGGACCGTGAAGCCGGTACTCTGGAAGATCGCCCACTGATTGGTACAGCTCCCGCTACAGTTCTGATTATTCCAAGCACCGTAATACACCTGCCGATTGATCAAGTAGATCACCATGCCGTGGTTCTCGTCACCATGTTTGTAGATGACCATTCGGTTATTACTCAAGCTTGACGACGTTGGACGATACACGATGAAGAGCGTCTTTTGCGTACCACCGCTAATGCCACTGCCAGTATTGACCTGCACTTGAACAGGTTTATCGTTGCCATCCCAGTAAATCGCACCATGTCCATTGAGTGCTGAATAATTCGGGTAGTGCTTGGGGCGATAGGTGTCGGAACTCGCGTTGACGGTGCCATCAGGATAGTTCGAGCCATTACCTGCATAGTTCGGCCATTCGAGCACATAACCATTTGAGTTTGTCGTGACCGTATCACCGGTAAAGCCCATGACAAAGTATGAGGTTGGTATGCCATATGGCGACACAGTAATGCTGGAATTACCGACGATGGTACCAGCACAACCGCTACAGTTTTGAACCGAGAGAACCGTGAATGTTGTTGGCTGGGTTATCGTGTAGTTCAGAATGTACGGGTTACTCGAAGTTTGAATGGTTACTGCTGAGCCGTTATTGATTTTGTAGGTCAAATGCCACGGACCACAACCACTAAACGAGAAGTACACAGAGACCTGCGATCCAGGACAGACGTTGGTACTCGATGCACTGATTGAAACAGTCGGCGTCGAGGCAACCGTTACACAGATAGCATTCGAAAACTTTTCACAACCGCCAGCATCGGTCACTTCAACAGTGTAGTTGCGAGTACCTGTCTGCGATGTTGATATCACGTAGGTTGAATTTGTCGCACCGCTAATCGGCGTTCCATCAACATACCACTGATACGACACAATACCGCTTGTTGGCTGGACAACATAGAGCGTGCCACCTTGTTGATTCTGGCAGTACGTTACGTTTGTTGAGGAGGTACCTTGAATCCCGATCGTCACTGTTCCAATCGAGGTAACCGTTACCGTCACGTTGTTCGACGTTGCATTACATCCACCGCACGTCACATACACGCTGTATTGGTATGTACCGGCAGCCAGACCAGTTGGTATCGTGTAGGTTGACTGTGTCGCACCACTGATGTTGCTTCCATTGCGGCGCCACTGATAACTTGGTGTTGAGCATCCGACAACAGAAGCAACAAGCGTTGGGCGATTCATTGCCGTCGAGCACACTGCAACACTAGTTCCACCACCTTGCACCGAAGCATTCACCGAGATAGAATTAACTGTGACAGTCGTTGAAACGTTTGTTGGGGTAATAGTACATCCGCCCGCTGTGACTGAAACAACCGAGTACGTTGTGGTAACCGACGGAGATACATTGATTGAGTACGTCGAGCCATTGATGTTGTTGATGGTAAACTGCTGTGGTGAACCACTTGTTGGAGCTGCTTTGTATGTCAAGCTCCAGTTGGTTGTACTGCCACTAGTGAGCGTAAACGTAAGCGTTGCCGAACCACCCGCACAAATTGTTGTGCCACCGGTCAACGTTATCGTGGGCTGTGGATTGACCGTCACCGTCACGCTGTTCGACGTCGCACTGCAACTGCCGCACGTCGCAACCAGCGTGTACACGTACGTCCCTGCGCTCAAACCTGCTGGCACCGTGTAGCTCGAACTCGTCGCGCCGCTGATCGGATTGCCATTCAATCGCCACTGGTACTGCGCTGTCCCGCTGCAATTGCTCACTGATGATGTCAACGTCGGTCCACTCGAGTACCCAACGCACAAGCTCGTCGAACCGCTGGCGCTGATCGTCACCGTCGGTGCAGCATTGACCACGACTGTGATGCTATTTGACGTCACACTGCATCCACCACAGGTCACAACGAGTGTATACGTATGGTTACCAGTACCTAAGCCTGCAGGAACCGTATAGGTCGAACCCGTCGCACCACTAATCGGGTTACCATTCTTCATCCACTGATAGGACACATTTCCACTGCACCCTGTAACCGACGATGTTAATGTCGGTCCACTTGAATAACCGCTGCAGAGTGTAAGGTTGGTACAGCCGCCTCCCCAACCAATGCTGTAGAGGAAGATATGGTCGGCAGTCTCGCGTAGAACGATGAAATCTACCATTGCGCTCGAACTAATTGAGCTTAGGTTGTCAAAATCAATCTCCCCGCGATCCGATGCAGTCCAGCTAATTGCACTTTGTAGCTCGGACTCTTGTACTGTCACATAGGAACCATCTGTTTTATGGATAAACAACACCGGACTATCACTGCTAAAGCTAAGCTTGTTGATACCCAATACAATCGTCCCTGCTGGTACTGCACCACCGGCAAACGTGATCTTGACCTCTTCATCCTGATCACCACCGCCGCCCGATATACCTTGCGAGCCTCCACCACCTGAATTCTTGACACCCACGCCATCACTGTTGATATAGATGATACCGGTCTGTCCAGATGCAGTAGGATTAGTCGGTTGCGACGGATCAACACCGCTGCGTGCTGTAAGAATAATCCCACTACTTCCACCAACTGTGTAACTGTTTCCATAATTACCTGCACTGATACCAAGAGCGGTACTTGTCAATGTGAATGATGTTGAGTTTTGACTCGACGAGCAACTAATCGTCACCGTCGGTGTCTGGCTCACCGTCACCGTCACGCTGCTGGACGTCGCACTGCAACTGCCGCACGTCGCAACCAGCGTGTACACGTACGTCCCAGCACTCAAACCTGCCGGCACCGTGTACGTCGAACTCGTCGCGCCACTAATCGGGCTGCCGTTGAGCTGCCATTGATACATCGCACTGCTGCAGCCGCTCACTGATGATGTCAACGTCGGTCCACTCGAGTACCCCGTACACAAGCTCGTCGAACCGCTGGCGCTAATCGTTACCGTCGGCGTCTGGCTTACCGTCACCGTCACACTGCTGGACGTCGCACTGCAACTGCCACACGTCGCAACCAGCGTGTACACGTACGTCCCTGCACTCAAACCCGTTGGCACTGTGTACGTCGAACTCGTCGCGCCGCTGATCGGATTGCCGTTGAGCTGCCATTGATACGTCGCACTGCCACTGCAGCCACTGACCGACGACGTGAGCGTCGGGCCGCTCGAGTAGCCCGCGCACAAGCTCGTCGAACCGCTGGTTGAAATTGCGATCACCGGTGCCGACAACACTGTGATAGTCACGACTGCAGACGTGCCACTACAGCCCAGCGAATTCGTTGCGCGAAGTTGGTACATGTATGTACCCACACCTAAACCGGTGGGAATGGTATAGCTCGTGGATGTGGCGCCAGTGATGGGAGTCCCATTGAGTAACCATTGATAAGTGACAGCACCTGTGCCACTGCCGATAAGTGTCACTGTGCTTGTGTACCCTGCACAAAGAGTTGCCGACGATCCACCGCCTTGGACCGAGGCAGTTACGGATGGCGCTGCATTGACAACGATCGTCAAAACTCCGCTTGGGTCTGAAATGCAGCCGGTAAGATTGTTCACGGCATACACCCGAAACTGATGCGGCGAACCGCTTGCTGTCAGTCCACTAATGGGAATCGTCACAACTCCTGATTGTCCAGTGGCTGTTGCTACGAGCGCATTCGTGCCAATACGCCGTACTTCGTATGTCACATTCGCATCGCCATTGGCAATGATCGCATACCCTGTACTGCCACCAGGTGCATCGCAATAAATCTGTGTTGTTGTCCCTGTTGCAAGCTGCGGTGTCGCTGGGCGATTGACGACTGTGATGGTGACAGTTGACGTTGATTGAATTCGGCAGTTGTTGTTGTTTGGGTTGATGGCAACAACGGTAATAGTCCGCGCACCGAAGCCAAGCCCAGGCGATGCTGGTGTAACTGGAATGTTAGTAATGTCGAGTGTGCCGGTCGTTTGTGCTAAGACAGAGTAAACCGCAGTATTGCCATCGAGCACTTGATAAACATAACCAGCAACCGCGTTTTGTACAACAACGCGCGCATTCCCGCCGGGGCTGCAGGCATAAGGTTCAGGGGCACTGATCTGCGGTGCCGGTGGCAATCCATACACAATGAACGTCGCACCATCGAGCGGACCATTTGCAGTTTCAGCATAGCACTGGCTATTGGCAAGCGCTGTTGCACGAACAGAAAACGTTTTCATCCCGCTTTGTGGAAATAGCGACGCTGGAAGAACAAATTGAATCTGTCCGCCATTACCCTGCGTCGGTCCTGCCACAACCGTATTGCCGTCGCGGACAGTGTACGCAGCTTGAGGGTCAGTGTTGACAACAAGAATAACACCTTGATCACCATAGCACAAAATTTGATTGAGCGACGATAGCGATAGCGTCGGTACAGCCGGTGTATAAACAGTCACCGTTGCATTCCCCATCACGATCGTACAGGTATCGAGCGTGGCTTGTACGGTGAAGGTGTAGGTACCGTTTTGCAAACCATTGGTAACGGTGAAACGGCGACGACCGTTGACGACGCTCTGGGTAACGCCGGTCATCGCCGAACCATTAGCCAGGAGCGTATAGGTCACGTTTGCTTCATTCCCGTCAAGTTCGAGAACGATTTGCTCGAATTGGCATGGCTGGGGAGTCAGTGCGCTCAGCGTGAACGAAGTCGGGCAACTACGGACCTCTGTCGCGATACTGCTCAACAGGACCGCTGCTATCAGAAAAACAGGGCGCAACCGATTCATTGCTTGCTTTTACAAAAGTGGCACTCTAAAGTTCAGGCGAATAGTTGCCGCACGAAGCATCTCTGCTATCAGACTATGTCTGACACGCAGTCTATAGCGATAACCGACATTCACGTGCGCTATTCCTTCGCATCCGAAAATCGGTAGAATGCCCGCCATTCACCTATACGTACTTTCCCGTAATTTCCGAGGCGCTGTGCTATCTTCGCTCTGTGCTTAGTGTTACAACCAACTTTTGGGAGGACCGATGGCGTATCATCCAACCTCGTTCGAAGCACTGCTTGTGGCGTGTGAGGAATTGCTTCCCCGTCTGCAGTCGCGATTTGACGTGTACCAGCGCGAGAATTTTCCCGATCGGACGCCAGAATTTTTCTGTCTTGAACTCTGTGGCGAGGTCGGTGAGCTTGCCAATCTGGAGAAAAAGCAATGGAAGGGCGTTGGTATCGAACCGGAGCGCTACGCCGATGAAGCGGCAGATGTTCTGATCGCTTTGATCAACTACGCCAATGCTCGCGGCATCGAGCTCGGTGCGGCGGTTAAATCAAAGCTGGGCACCATCGAAACGAGGCGGGATCAATCGGGCGGTCAATGATAAAGCGTGCGGCGCTACCGGAACCGATAGCGCCGCCGTCAGTGTGAGTGACACCATGAGAACGGACTACTCACTGCTATCGAGTTCGAGCAAGCCTGCGTATTCGGGACGTAAGCGAATTGCCCATTGTAGCATTGTGCGGGCTTTGACAACGTTGCCGATACCTTTGAAGCAGAGTGCAGCGCCATAGCACGCATCGGGATTGTCGGGGTTGTGTTCCAGCGCTTTCTCGTAGAGCTGGCGTGCATCGTCGGGGAATCCAAGATTGAGCAATGCCCGCGCACTATCACAGAGCAAGCGATCGAGTGTGATGCCCACCATTGTTTCAAACTGTACCGTCGCCCACGAGTTCATCAGCGCAGTCAATTCACCGAGTGCCTGGTGCCACTGCTCTTGCGCAGCGTAATACACAGCTCGAATGTAGCGCGTATCGGGATGCGCCGGCGAGAAACCATCGGCTTTTTCCAGGTATTGGCGGCAGAGATCGTACTCTTCTTCCACCAAACAGAACGATGCCATACGATGAAGTGCGAGCATTTTGTACTTGAGCGGAAGATCCTTGCGCTCGAAACACTGATGGTACAGCTCGATTGCATCATCAATGGCGCCTCTACGATGTGCATGCTCGGCTCGTGCGAAAAGGGTCATGGTGTCCGTAGTATCACCGAGTTCGTGCTCCGCTTCCTGTGCAGTCGTAGTACCAAAGCGCGCGTCGAGTCGAGCTAGGAGCTTCACAGTCGAACGCTGCCAGGTCCACTCTGTGCGCGCACGCAACGATGCGGCAATTCCTTTATCCCGGCATTGTTGCGGATACTGGTAGCAGTATTTCAACGTTTCAATCAGGACGCCGACATCAGGTTCCAGCATGCACACCGTTGTCGCAAAGCTCCGTCCATCAACGTTGTCGCCAAGCGGATGCTGTTCAGCAGGTAGCAACCAGCCAACCTCTTCATCGGCAAAATCATCGGTGCCACCGCCTGCCGTGACAATAACCGGCAGTCCGCATGCCATCGCTTCGAGCGCCGGCATGCAAAAACCTTCACCACGGTATGGCGCTACAAACACATCACAGGCACGGTAGAGCTGCGCCATCTGCTCCTCGCTCAAATCGGCGTCGGTGTAGAGAATTTCCGGTGTGTTCGGAGTTGAGCGAATCTTTGCAATCAGCTCCTCTGCCGTTTGTCCCTGGTAATAGCTACGCGTACCGCAATCCTTGACCACAAGGCAAACATCATCGCTAGCAGTGAATGCCCGTACGTATGCCTCGAGCAGAAGGTCGAATCCCTTGCGGTAGGTAGTTCCACCGACATAGAGAAATTTGAATCGTTTTGCCGTCGGCAACTCTGGAACTTCCCCTGCTGGCGTGAAGATCGCAGGATCAACACCGTTCGGAATCACCTGTACTTTGTCCTCCTTGACACCAGAGCGAACAAACACCGACCGGCAGAACGTCGAGGGTGTCCAAATTTCATCAGCTTGATTGAACAGCTCGACAAATTCAGTGGGCAACTGGCTCATTTCCCACGGTTGCATGATAATCCACGTTGCACCGCGTGGACGTTGGTTCTGGGGCGGCCACTGGTGACGCACCCAAACCACAGGAGCACTGACCAACTGCGGTTCAGCATACCGGACATCGTAGCTGCGGAGCTGCTCCAGCTTCGACGATAACCACCCGGCATCTTCGGTCGCAGCAGGAACCAACACCAATTGTGCAACCCCTGACCGAGCAAGATTCCACCCGTGTTCGCGATTGATGGTTGCAAGCGAACTGGCTTCGTAGAGCGGTCCTTCCCACACAACATTCAGTTGAGGCTGTCTGCGTTCATCCATGGATTACGTCCTCCAGTGGGACACGTGTTTGTGGCACATTCTCCCCTTGGTTGCGCAATCGGTATGCCAATTTTGCCGTCGCCACAATTTTCCTCGAATCCGATGCTGGCAAAACCACCCCGTCTTGAGCCAAAATCAACGATTGCATTAGTCGCCCCCGCTTCGCCGATTCGCGATCATGCCAAGCTCGAACGTGGCATACGCTACCTTGAATCGCTCGGCTACCGTGTTGTCATTGGGCGGAGCATTGAATCCAGCGATGGATACCTGGCTGGTTCAGACCGCCTCAGAGCCGACGAGCTAATGCATTTTTTCAT
>JBBIUD010000049.1:0-9416 GCA_037440485.1 Chlorobiota bacterium | reverse complement strand
CGATGAGCGAATCGAGTAGGGAGCGGCTCTGCAGAATAACCATAAAGTCATAGCCTGCAGCCGGTGAGCGTGCGCCACCAATGCGCGTGAGTCCAATATCCCGGAGCGTGTTCGATAATCCGCCGAGCACCGACTCAAACCCCGACTGCGGTCGCTTCGGCGGAACAGCATTGACGCTGCTTGCATACTCGTTCGGTAGCAGGAATGCAACGACGGTGGCACTGATAGTACCAACTGCTGCCACAAGGGCAATCAGCCGCCGGTACCGCCGAAGCATCTGGACAAAGCGCGCTAATTCCGAACTGTTCACAGTCGCTGCACCATCACCGGCTGCAATACTTTCAACCGTGGTTGTCGTTGGTGGCTGCTCTCGATTCATGAACGTCATCGTTGATCAGTGATACTGTGATGCACGAAATGCACTCATGGCGGCCACATTACTGGACGGTTTCTTCGGTAGGCAAGGGATTTTTTGCACGCGAGGCAGCGGCAAGTTCTTCTTTGTAGGCAAGCAGCCGATCGCGCACCTGCTGGTCGAACGTTGCGATGATTTCAGCCGCAAGGATACCAGCATTCGTACCACCGCCAATCGCAACGGTTGCTACCGGAACGCCAGCGGGCATTTGCACAATCGAGTAAAGCGAGTCCAGCCCGCCCAAGTGCCGTGTTGGAATTGGAACACCGATGACCGGCAGCACCGTGTGTGCAGCGAGCATGCCGGGCAGATGCGCTGCCCCCCCGGCACCAGCAATGATAACCTTCAAGCCACGTTCCAGCGCTGTCCTACCATAGTGCGCCATATCGAGCGGCGTTCGATGGGCAGAGACAACCTGCATTTCATAACGGATACCGAAACGATCAAGTATTGCGGCGGCGTCCCGGAGGGTTGGGTAGTCTGAGTCGCTACCCATGACAATGCCAACAAGAGGCGGTTGCTGGTTCATGATTACTGAACAGTGCGTTGGTGATACTGCGCTAACGTCTTGCGGATAAGTGCCCAAAGCTGCGTGCGCCCCTGCCCTGTCCGCGCAGAGGTCGCCATAACTGCCTGGCATCCGGTGCAGTGTTGGACAAGGTGGCGTATTTGCTCGGTGCGCTCTTCGACGTCAGCAGGGGAAAGAGCGTCGGCTTTGGTCAAAATTACAGCGTAGCGGCGTCCCCGAAGCTCGAGTTCTTCGATGAGCGAAAGATCGTCAGCGCTCGGATCGTGGCGGCTATCAATGAGCACACACGCTACGGCAAGCTGCCGGCGTTCGAGCAAATATCCTAGCAGGAGTTGGCGAAAATCCTCCCGCTGTTGCTTCGACACCCGTGCATAACCATAGCCGGGCAAGTCAACGAGCATCCACTGCCCATTGACCGGATAGATGTTGATGCTGCGGGTTCGCCCTGGGGTGGAGCTAACATGCGCCAGCGATCGTTGAAACACCAGCGCATTGATGAGGGACGATTTGCCGACGTTCGACCGCCCCGCGAATGCCACTTCAGGGAAGGCATAGTCCGGCAACTGATCGAGCTGGACGTAGCTGGCAAGAAACCCAACCTTCGGAGGGTGCATGGCATTCGAGAAGGCATGCAACAAGCAATCAAGCGGCTACGCAGCTGCCTCGGACTGGTCGGAGTGTTCGGATGATTCGTGTGCAGATGCGGCATCCTGCTGTGGGGTTGGCTCGCTGTCGTGGTGCTCGTGGGCAGTCGTCTGTACGTCCTCGGCAGGAGCTGGTGACGGTGAAGCAGTTTCGGCTACCGGCGCTGTTGATTCTGCAGCCGTCGGACGCGGTGACTGCTGTTTGCTACGACGCTTGCGCTGCTGCGATACCGCGCCATCCTGTGGTGCAGCCCAATCAACGAGTTGAATGATTGCTTCTTGCGCACCATCGCCGCGGCGGTATCCCAACTTGACGATCCGTGTATAGCCACCGTTCCGCTCAGCAACGACGGGAGCAATCACCTCGAACAGCTCCTGGAGGACAGCTTCATCCTGAATGTAGCGGGCAACCAGCCGCCGATAGTGCAGGTCCACGGTACCGTACGGCGATTGCCCCGACCGCTCCCGCTGATAGGCACGGCGAGCTTTCGTTATCAAGCGTTCGACAAATGGGCGAAGCTCTTTTGCCTTTGCCACTGTGGTCCGAATAGCTTTCTGTTCGCTCCGCAGGAGCGAAGCAGCCAAATTCCGCAGCAGTGCTTTGCGGTGACTTTCTGTTCGCTTGAGTTTTCGACCGCGTTTGACGTGTCGCATGGCGGATACTTCGAAATGATACGACTTGTGTTATGCTCCGACAGATCGAGAGGCTGGCTCCTGGAGGTACTTATCAACGTCCATACCGAACTCAAGGTTGAAATGCTGAACAATCTCGGCGACTTCAGCCAATGTTTTGCGTCCGAAGTTGCGGAATCGGAGCAGCTCTTGCTCGCGGTACCGGACCAGATCGCCGATTGTTTTGATGTTTGCAGCCCGGAGGCAATTATGTGCGCGCACCGAGAGTTCAAGCTCATCAACGGGCTTGAGCAGAATTTGGCGAATCTCATGGTAGCGGGGGTCGTCGGTCCCATCGCGTCCAGTCTCGACGCTCGTGCCTGCTTTGACTTTTGCCGCTTCGGCATCGCCGGCATCAGAGCTCAGACCCGAGAACAGCAGGAGATGGGTTTTCAAAATGTTGGCAGCATGCTCGACTGCTTTAGCAGGCGAGATTGTGCCATCGGTTGTGACCTCCAGCACCAGACGTTCGTAGTCGGTTTTTTGTCCGACTCGATATGGCTCGATTTTGTAGATAACGTTTTTGATGGGTGTAAAGATTGCGTCAATCGGAATCATCCCGATGGGGAAATCGCCGTGTGGCTGTTCATCGGCGGGGACGTATCCGCGCCCGATACCAATCCGCAGCTCGACGTCGAGTTCGGCATCATCGGCTAAGGTTGCGATGACGTGGTCAGGGTTGAGAACCCGAATCAAGGTGCCATGTTCTTCGATGATTTGCGCTGTCCAGTATCCTGGACCCTTGACTTTGAAGGCAACGCGGGTTGTTTTTGGATCGTCAACCTGCAGGCGTACCTCTTTGAGGTTGAGGACAATCTGGCTGACATCCTCGACAACACCGCGAATGGTCTGGAATTCGTGTTGGACTCCACCGATTTTGACGCCAATAATAGCAGCGCCCGGAACCGATGAGAGCAAGACACGCCGCAGCGAGTTTCCAATAGTAACGCCATAGCCTTCCTCGAGGGGCTGGAGGATAAAGCGCCCCAGCGTTGGCGATGGGGTTTCGACCTGAACTCGCTCGGGCTTCTGAAACGTAGTGGTCATGGGTGCTTCTGCCAAGTGATGAGAAATGGTTGATGTCTGCGTTGGTTAGACTCGCCGTCGCTTTGGTGGACGGCAGCCGTTGTGCGGGATGGGCGTTCGATCCACAATCGAGAGCACTTCCAATCCCGCTTGCGCAATGGCACGGATGGCAGCTTCACGTCCAGAACCCGGACCTTTGACGATAATGTCCACTTTCCGCAGTCCCATATCGTAGGCTTCTTTGCCGGCGCGCTCGGCAGCCACTTGGGCAGCGTAGGGCGTGTTTTTCTTCGAGCCGCGGAAGCCATTTCGCCCTGCCGACGACCAACAGAGCGTGTTACCGTAGGAATCGGTAATGGTGACGATAACGTTGTTGAACGTGGCTTGGATATACACCTTACCATGAATATCGGCAACGGATTTGCGCTTGACTTTGCGTTTCTGGGAAGCCATCGAAGCGTTGAGAAAATGGTGTTACTTTTTGGCGACTGCTTTCTTTTTGCCGGCGACCGTTTTGCGGCGACCTTTGCGCGTGCGTGCATTGGTACGGGTGCGCTGCCCGCGGACGGGCAGTCCGCGGCGATGTCGCAAGCCGCGGTAGCAGCCGATATCCATCAGCCGTTTGATGTTGAGCTGCACTTCGCTGCGGAGCTCACCTTCGACCTTGTACTCGCTGATGACCTGGCGAATCCGCGCGACTTCCTCGTCGGTCCATTGGGCAACACGCTTGTTGCCGTCAACACCTGCTTTCGCCAGTACTTCGGCGGCCAGCGTCGGACCAATACCATAGAGATAACGCAAACTGATTACTCCGCGTTTGTTCCGCGGGAGGTCAACACCTGCGATCCGTGCCATAGAACTAACCCTGCCGTTGTTTCATTCGTGGATTTTTCTTGTTGATCACATACACCCGCCCTTTTCGACGAACGATTTTGTCGTCGGGGCTGCGCTTTTTGACTGATGCCTGGACTTTCATTGCAACTCGTACCTGCAGTGGTTGACTTACTTGTAGCGGTAGGTGATACGCCCGCGCGACAGATCGTAGGGCGATAGCTCGACGGTCACTTTATCACCGACCAATATCTTGATGAAGTTCATTCGCATCTTGCCGCTGATATGCGCAAGCACTTTATGTCCATTGTCCAAGCGAACAATGAACTGCGTGTTCGGCAGCACCTCTTCGATGACGCCGTCAACTTTAATCATGTCCTGCTTTGGCATACTGCGGATGTGGCAGTGAATGAACTGTCAGGATCGTTGCACCCGTTGGTCCAACGACCACGGTGTGCTCAAAATGTGCCGCAGGTTTACCGTCGGTTGTACGGATCGTCCACCCATCGCGGCTGGTATAGACCGTAAACACACCGGCGGCGACCATTGGCTCGATGGCAAGCGTCATGCCGTCGCGGAGCACTGCTTGCCGATAGCGATTCCGATGGAGCAGACCAGGCACAAAATTGGGCACAGCCGGCTCTTCGTGGAGCTCGGTACCAACGCCATGCCCGACTAATTCGCGCACGCAGGAGAATCCATGCGACTCGACGTGCTGCTGAATGGCACGTGCGATGTCGTAGGTTGTATTCCCAGCCCGTGCTTGCTCGATACCGCGATAGAGTGCCTGACAAGTGACAGCAAGCAATCGCTGTTTTTCATCGCTGACCTGCCCGACGGCAAAGCTCCAGGCTCCATCGCCATAGCATCCGTCGTAGCGGACGCCGCAATCAATCGAGACGATCTGTCCGTCTTCTAGGCGTCGCTCCGAGGGAATGCCGTGGACAACTTCGTCGTCAATCGAAATGCACAGCGTCGCCGGAAACGGTGGCACGCGGGGCGAGCCGCCGTATCCTTTGAAAGCTGGCTCAGCGCCATGCGCTCGAATAAACTCTTCAGCTAGTGCATCGAGTCGGCGTGTTTCCACACCCGGCTGTATATAGTCAGCCAGCATTTGGAGTGTAGCGCCGACCAGACGCGCTGCTTCGGCAATTGCTGCACGCTCAGCTGGACTATGCTGCGTCGAGCGTGCAGATGGATTCATCACAGCCTCGCTGGTCGAAAGCATTAGTATCGCGAACCGCTCATCGCCATGCCTCGCCCGCGCAAACGACCGCTCTTCATAAAGCCGTCGTAATGCCGCATCAGCAGATACGATTCGATCTGCTGGAGTGTATCCAACCCAACACCAACAATGATCAGCAAACTCGTTCCGCCAAAAAACTGCGCAAACGAGTACGGAACATTCAGCACATTCGTCACAAACACCGGCAGCAGGGCGACAATCGCCAGAAAGACTGCACCTGGCAGCGTGATTCGCGTTAGAATTGCATCGAGGTATTCAGCCGTCGGCGCTCCAGGGCGCACGCCCGGAATGAAGCCTTGTGCTCGTTTGAGATCATCGGCAACCTGGCGCGGATTGAACGCAATTGCCGTGTAAAAGTACGTGAAAAAGATGATCAGCGCTGCATAGAGCACTGCATGCAATACCGACCGATCACTGAATAGTTGCGCGATGTTGATGAGCGTTTGATTTTCTGGGAAAAAGCTCAATATCGTGTTCGGGATAAACAGAATCGCCGATGCAAAGATGATCGGCATCACGCCGGCAGTATTGACTCGGAGCGGAATGTACGTTGTGTGCCCGCCGTACTGCTTGCGTCCTTCGATTCGCTTGGCGTACTGAATGGGAATGCGGCGTGCACCCTGGGTGACCAGGACGACCAGTGCCACAATGACACCCAAAAATGCAACCAGGATCAAGTCAACCACCCAGTTGCGTGCGCCGGCACTGATCAGTTGCAGCTCGTTTTGGATGGCAACCGGTAAGCGCGAAATAATGCCGATGAAGATGATCAGCGAGATACCGTTGCCAATACCGCGCTCGGTAATTTGCTCGCCAATCCACATCAGGAAGATCGTGCCGGCAGTCATCGTTGCAACGGCGGTCAGCGTGAACAAAATGCCTGGCTCCACGACAATCGAAGTACCGCCGACGCCCGAGGTCGTTGCGGTGAGCTTGATGCTCAAGCCGATTGCTTGCATCGCCGCCACAAAAACCGTTAGATAGCGAGTCCACTGGTTGATTTTTCGGCGTCCTTCCTCACCTTCCCGCTGGAGCTTCATCAGTTCTGGGACAAAAACGCCCGCAAGCTGCAAAATGATGGATGCCGAAATGTACGGCATGATACCCATCGCAAAGATTGCGGCATTGCTAAATGCCCCCCCGACGAACAGGTCATATAAGCCGAAAAGGTTATTCGGATCGCTTGTTGCCGTCGAAGCTTTGAGCGCTTCGATGTCAATGCCGGGGATGGTAATGTGTGCACCAATCCGAACGACGACGAGCATCAGCACCGTAAAGACAATCCGCTGACGGAGTTCCTCGATCCGAAAGATGTTGCGAATAGTTTCAACGACTGTTGCCATACGCGAAGCCTCTAAGTATGTCGAGCTGCGCTGTACCAGGGCATCGAACCTGGCACCAGCACGGGCGCCGATGCATTAGTTTTCGATGATCGTGCACTGCCCGCCCGCAGCAGTGATTTTTTCCTGCGCTGTCGCCGAAAAGCGGTGCGCCGCGATCGTCAGCGCTACCGTCAACGTGCCATCACCGAGAATCTTGACGGGTGCATTCCGTTTGGCAATAGCACCGACGCGGTAGAGCACCTCTGGCGTCACCGTTTCGCCACCAATCCGCCCTGCACGGGCAAGTTCATCGAGCCGTGTAAGGTTGACCACCTGGTATTCGATGCGAAACGGATTGACAAAACCGAATTTAGGAATACGGCGCGATAGCGGCATTTGTCCGCCTTCGAAGTTCCGTTTGTAGCGGTGGTTGCCGCGCGATTGATGTCCTTTGTGACCACGCGTGGCAGTGCCGCCATGACCGGAGCCTTCGCCCCGTCCGATTCGTTTAGGCGCCTTTCGGGAACCAGGCGCATACTGAAGATTGCCGAGGTGTTTCATGCGGAATTAGTAGAAAGTTGCTCGACGCGAACCAAGTGTGATACCTTTGCGACCATGCCCAGGATTTGCGGGGTCGCTGTGTGCACCACGGAGTAATTCGGACGCCCTAAGCCCAGCGCCTTGATAATCCGCTTGTGATGCTTGTTAGCATCAATGATGCTGCGAACCTGCGTGATACGAATCTTTGCCATACCAGTCTTAGCCATTGATGACTTTTTCAATCGAAACGCCACGCCGCGCCGCCACCGATGCTGCATCCTCCAGTTGCGATAAGGCTGCAATGGTTGCCTTGACCACGTTGTGTGGATTCGACGAGCCCAAGGACTTGGTCAGCACATCGCGGACACCAACCATTTCCAGAACGGCACGGACACCACCGGCAGCAATGATACCAGTTCCTGGCGCTGCCGGACGCAACAGCACGGTGGCAGCACCATATCGCGCGACAACCTCATGGGGAATCGTCGAGCCATGCAGTTGAACATGGATAACGTTCTTTTTTGCTGCTTCGGTCGCTTTTTGGACAGCATCAACAACTTCGCCTGCTTTGCCTAAGCCATAGCCAACATGCCCTTGCCCATCACCAACGACAACCAGCGCCGAAAAACTAAAGCGGCGACCACCCTTGACTACCTTGGCGGTTCGCGAGACGTTGACGAGTTTATCGTTGAGATTCAGTTGCGAAACTTTTGCTCGTGCCATACGGAGTGCTTATCGTTGACGGTGACAGAGAATCAAAATCTAAAACTGCAGTCCGCCTTCACGGGCACCTTCGGCAAGTGCTTGCACGCGCCCGTGGTAGAGGAAACCATTCCGGTCGAACGCGACTGCACGAATTCCTGCTGCAACAGCGCGTTCAGCCAGCAATCGCCCAACAGCTCGGCTCATGTCAACCTTCCGACCTTCCGCTGCGGGGAGTTCTTTATCAAGCGTTGAAGCGCTCACCAGCGTCCGTCCGCTCGTATCGTCAATGATCTGGGCATAGATATGCTTGAGCGAACGATACACGCTGAGCCGAGGACGCTGCGGCGTTCCACGAATCTTTTTCCGAATACCACGTTTGCGCCGAGCGCGACGATCGAGTTTGTTGCTTGTTATCATGGTGCTCTTCGTGATTATTTACCTGCTGCTTTGCCAGCCTTGCGGCGCACGTACTCGCCTGTGTAGCGAATACCTTTGCCTTTGTACGGCTCGGGCGGACGAATTTTGCGGATCACCGCGGCGACTTCGCCCACAAGCTGCCGGTCAATACCTTTGACGGTAAATTGCGTTGGGCTGGCGACTGTGATCTTGATGCCTTCCGGCGGTATAAACACAACCGGATGCGAGAATCCAAGCGACAGCACAAGATTATTGCCGCGCAATTCTGCTTTGTAACCGACGCCTTGCAATTCGAGCTGCTTTTCGAATCCTTTCGAGACACCGGTGATGATGTTTGCCGCCAGTGCGCGAGCAGTACCGTGGAGAGCACGGACGTGCTTTTCGTCGCTTGCCCGGGTCAACAAAAGCTGATTGCCCTCCTGGCGGCAGCTAATGCCCTCCGGGATACGCATACTCAGCTCACCGAGCGGACCTTTGGCGCTGAGCATCTGGCCATTGATCGTGACACTAACGCCAGCAGGTATTTCAATTGGTTTACGACCGACTCGTGACACAGCAGTTCTAAAAAATGTTACCACACAGTGCAAATGACTTCGCCCCCGACGCCGCGGCGACGGGCTTCTTTGTCGGTGATCACACCGGTTGAGGTCGAGACAATGGCGATACCAAGCCCGTGGTACACCTGGGGTAGCTCGTTGACCCGTGCATAGCGCCGGATGCCCGGTTTGCTGATGCGCTTGATTTCCCGGATCACGGGTTTGCCCTGGTAGTACTTTAGGTGCAGACGAAGCGTTGGTTGCACAGCGCCGTCGGGGCGGATAAGTTCGTAGTCGGCGATGTAGCCTTGGTCTTTGAGAATTTCAGCGATGGCGATTTTGAGCTTCGACGCGGGTGCTTCGACGGTGCGATGGTGTGCGCGCTGCGCATTCCGAATTCGCGTCAGAAAATCGCCGATTGCATCGGTCACGGGCATGGCGTTGCCACAGTGCTATGATCAAACATCGTGGACTTTGCAACAGTATGTGGCAGCCGGTGCTGCCATCGGTGCCGACCATCTCACGGTGCCACG
>JBBIUD010000048.1:0-9456 GCA_037440485.1 Chlorobiota bacterium | reverse complement strand
CCGTGGAGCCAGGCTGTATCACCACGTAGGATTCGTAGTACACAATACGCTCGACATCTTTGAGCGGCATACCGAGCAGACCGCTAATCTTGGAGGGGTGAGAGCGCAAGAACCACACGTGCACAATCGGCACGGCAAGGGTGATATGCCCGAAGCGTTCGCGACGAACTGTCTTTTCACAGACTTCGACCCCGCAGCGATCGCACACGATGCCGCGGTAGCGAATGCGCTTGTACTTGCCGCAGGCGCATTCCCAATCGCGAATGGGACCGAAAATTTTCTCGCAAAAAAGCCCATCGCGCTCGGGGCGGAACGAGCGGTAGTTGATCGTTTCGGGCTTGATGACCTCGCCATGGGAGCGGCGCAGAATATCATCGGGCGAAGCAAGGCGAATTTCCAGCGCTCGAAAACCGCCACGGGGAATTTGAATTGTTTGGACTCGTGCCATTGCTGATAAACCTCGGTTGGTTAGCTGATTCGATCTTCAATGCGTTGCCCATCGAGCCGCACATCCAAGCAAAGACCTTGCAGCTCGCGCACCAACACCATAAACGCTTCCGGCAGGTTCGGCTGTGGTGCGTTGAATCCTTTGACGATCGCTTCATAGACCTTCGAGCGACCGTTGACGTCGTCGGATTTGACTGTGAGCATTTCTTGCAGCGTTGCTGTAGCACCGTACGCTTCCAATGCCCAAACTTCCATCTCGCCCAAGCGCTGACCGCCAAACTGCGCTTTACCGCCAAGCGGCTGTTGCGTGATGAGCGAGTATGGTCCGATTGATCGCGCATGGATTTTGTCCTCGACCATGTGCGAAAGCTTCATCATGTAGATGACCCCGACGGTTACTTTGTGCTCGAAGGGTTCTCCGGTTCTGCCATCGTAGAGAACCGTTTTGCCATCGCGCGGAAGACCCGCCTTTTCTAGGTAGTCGCCGACCTGTTCCCAGGTGGCACCGTCGAAGACCGGCGACGCAAAATAGAGTCCCAGTTTCGAGGCTGCCCAGCCAAGTGCTGTTTCGTACAGTTGCCCCAGGTTCATCCGCGAGGGCACACCCAACGGATTCAAGATGATGTCCACGGGTGTTCCGTCGGGCAAAAATGGCATGTCCTCAATCGGGACAATCTTGGAGACGATACCTTTATTGCCGTGCCGCCCCGCCATTTTATCACCGACCTGGAGCTTGCGTTTTTTGGCGACGAACACTTTCGCCATTGCAAGCACGCCAGACTGCAGTTCATCGCCGAGAGTAGCGCGATTTCGCATGATCCGAGCATGGGCAGCAATTTCGTTGCGACGGATGCGGTAGTTTTCCATGAGTCTGCGCACCAGATTCATCGTGCGCTTGTTGCTGACCCAGTCTTGCTCGAGATTCAGCTCCAGCAGGGATAGATCGCCTTTCTGGTATTTGTCGAAGAGATTTTGGCGTGTAATACGAGTGCCGCTCATATAGACGCGCTTGCCATCGAGGGTCGTGATCCCGAGGCTTTGCTCGCCGTCGAGGAGCTGAGCCAGGCGTTCAAGGCACTGACGGTCGAGCGCGTCCAGTTGCTCTTGCTCTTCGCGATCAATGGCATCTCGGCGGCGCTTTTCTTCGGCGCGGTATTCGGCGTCGCTGACAATAAAGCGGCGCTGGAAGAGCTTTGTATTGATCACTGTTCCCCGCAAGCCAGGAGGAGCTTTGAGCGAGGCATCCTTGACTTCGCCGGCACGATCACCAAAGATCGCACGCAACAGTTTTTCTTCCGGTGTCGGATCAACTTCACCCTTGGGTGTTACTTTCCCGATCAGGATGTCGCCCTCTTTGACTTTGGTGCCCACCCGAACAATACCATGTTCGTCGAGGTCTTTGACCATGTCCTCGCCCATGCTGGGAATGTCGCGCGTGAACTCTTCCTCACCGCGTTTGGTATCCCGAACAACGGCTGTGAACTCTTCGATGTGCACCGAGGTAAAAACATCCTCGGCGACCAAGCGCTCGCTGACGATGATCGCGTCTTCGAAGTTGTAGCCGCGCCATGGCATGAAGGCAACCAGCACATTGCGACCTAAGGCTAATTCGCCGTTGTCGGTGCAGGCGCCATCGGCAATGGGCATACCGCGCGTGACGCGATCGCCAACCCGCACAATGGGACGCTGGCAGATGCATGTATCCTGATTGGTTCGGTAGAAACTTAGCAGCGGATAGGTCACAACCCGATCGCCATCGAACGAGACAAGGCGCTCCTCCTCCGAACGCGGATCATCGTAGCGAATGCGAATGCATTCAGCAGATACGTATTCGACGACGCCATCATCTTCGGCAAGCAGCAATGCCCGAGCATCCCGAGCAATGCGCGCTTCCATACCGGTTCCGACCAGTGGCGCTTCGGGACGAATCAGTGGTACGGCTTGCCGCTGCATGTTCGATCCCATCAGCGCGCGGTTCGCGTCGTCGTGCTCAAGGAACGGAATCAGCGATGCTGCGGGCGAAATGATCTGGTCGGTGGTAATGTCCATGTACTGGACTTCGCTGGGATCAACGGTGATGTAGTCACCGCTCAGACGAGCGCGGACGCGGGAGGTTGCAATCTTGCCCTGCGCATCCAGTGGCGTCGAGGCTGGAGCGATGACCTTCCCTTCTTCATCCTCTGCCGAAAGGTACTCGATTTCGTTGGTGACCTTTCCATTGACAACCTTGCGGTAGGGCGTTTCAATGAAGCCGAACTGGTTGACCCGCGCATGCATTGCCAACGATGAAATCAGACCGATGTTCGGACCTTCGGGTGTTTCGATCGGGCATAGCCTGCCGTAGTGGGTGTAGTGGACGTCGCGCACTTCGAAGCCAGCGCGTTCGCGGGTGAGACCGCCCGGTCCGAGTGCTGAGACCCGCCGTTTATGGGTTAGCTCTGCCAGTGGATTGGTCTGGTCCATGAACTGGGAGAGCTGGTTTGTGCCGAAGAACTGGTTAACCACGCTGGTGACAGCCCGGGCATTCGTCAAAACAGCCGGGGAAAGCTCGTCGAGGTCTTGCACGGTCAACTTATCCTTCATCCCTCGCGCCAGGCGCGTAATACCGGTCATGTAAATCGCCGCAAGCTGCTCGCCCACCGTCCGAACACGGCGATTAGAGAGGTGGTCAACGTCGTCAATGGGATACTTCCCTTCGTGCACACCGAGCAAATAGCGGACTGTTGCGACCAAGTCTTCGTTGGTCAGGACCGTCGTGTTCAGCGGCGGTGGTTCGACGCCCAGATCCTTGTAGATTGCATCGAGCTTGCGATTGATGCGAAAGCGCCCAACGTCACCGATGTCGTAGCGCTTATCGTCGAAGCAAATCCGCAGAATCACATGCCAGGCTGATTCCATGTCTGGCGGTTCGCTGGCGCGAATCTGGCGATAGATTGTCTCGAGTGCGTCTTCGTGTGTGCGGGTGGTGTCTTTGTCCAGCGTGCGCTTGATGATTGGTTCGTCGTTGGGGTCGGTGTAGGTATAGAGCACCACCGCTTTGACATTCGATTGCTGAAGCTTGCCAATAAGCTCTTCATCGAGGACACTATTGCGAAGGGCAACGACTTCGCCGGTTTTGTAGTCAATCGTATCGGTGGCAACAATCCGCCCGATGTAATCATGGCTGAGCTTGGAGGTCTTGACCGATTCGGTGACGTCGAATAGCCGGAGAATTTCCTCGTCGGTCGAGCAGTAGGGTGTGCCGTCCGATTTGCGCAGTGCCCGGAGGAATGTTGTTGCCAGGAATTTCTTTTTGCGGTCAATGTAGGCATAGAGCAGGTTATTGATGTCGGTTGTGAACTCCACCCACGACCCTTTGAAGGGAATGATTCGGGCGGAGTGGAGTTTCATGCCGTTGGCATGGATCGTCTCATCAAAGAAAACGCCAGGCGAGCGATGGATCTGCGAGACCACCACACGCTCCGCACCGTTGATGATGAACGTACCGCGTGGGGTCATCGCTGGGATGGTGCCCATGTACACTTCCTGCTCGATCGGGTCTATGTAGTCTTCCGATGTCGGGTCAGCTTTGCTCGACAATCGCAAGAGTGCTTTGAGCGTTTTGGCATAGGTTAGTTCGCGTTCGCGGCACTCTTCCTCGTTGTAACGGGGACGTTCGATGGTATAGCCGAGGAAATCAACCTGCAGAACGCCTTGGTTATCCTCGACCGGGAAATTTGCCAGGAAAGCCTTTTGTAAGCCGATTGGCTTTCGCTGGTCGGGCGGAACATCTTCCTGGAGGAACTCCTCGTAGGAGCGAATCTGCACATCGAGCAGATCGTCGTAGAGTTTGAGGCTCGGCACTCGCGCAAACGAGATACGCTCACGCGTCGAGATGGATTCGTTGCCGAGCTGCTCGGTGGCTGACGTGGATTTTTTCATCGCACAAAACGATAAAGTCCGTAAAACACAGAAGGGCTTCTTGAGTACGTGCGCCTGCAGTGTGCATAGCACACGTTGTCAAGAAACCCTTGGGAGAAATGATCCACACCCAACCAACTGCAATCGGCGAAACCGCACCTGGCTGACTTGGTGTGTCACCACCTCCGCCAAGGGTTCACTTGCCAACAGATTACTGCATTGACCGACCGTTGAGCATCCAGCACTACCACCGGTTATACGGAACGCGTTTGAGCATCTCGGAAGAGAGACCCGGTATCAAATTCAAGGTGACTCTGTAGAACCAAAGTCGGGGTGATAGGTAAGTCCGGCACGATAGAAACCGGTCCGTCACGGTCAGAGCAACCGTTGCACTCTGAGCAATGGTTGCTGGTCTGAGCAAGTGAATTGTGTTGTTGACGGTTTCGCGCGATTGACATCCACCGCAGCGAAACCCACACGAGGGTGCACGCACCGCCGTGCGTGCACCGTGCGGGGCATAGTTACTTGAGAGAAACTTTGGCGCCAGCTTCTTCGAGCTTTTTCTTGATTGTCTCGGCTTCTTCTTTGGAGACGCCTTCTTTGACAATCTTGGGCGCGCCTTCGACGAGGTCTTTGGCTTCTTTGAGACCCAAGCCGGTGATTTCGCGGACAACTTTGATGACGTTGAGTTTTTGTCCGCCGGCTTCGGTGAGTTCGACGTCGAAGCTGGTTTTCTCTTCTTCAGCAGGAGCAGCAGCGGCGCCGCCGGCTGCCGGCATTGCTGCCATCATCATAGGAGCAGCAGCGGTCACACCAAATTTATCCTCGAGCGCCTTTTTGAGTTCTGCTGCCTCAGCGAGTGTAAGGTTACTGATTTTTTCAACCAGTTCTTCAACAATTGCAGACATGAGTTTTCTCCAGACAATGGTTTGACAAAAAATTAGGCGGCTTTCTTTTTAGCGACTTCTTCGATGACCGACGCCAAGCCACCGATAACGGAATTGATGGTGCCGACAATGCCCGACGCTGGTGCGGTCAGGCTTCCCATGATCGCGGCGATTATTTCTTCGCGTGTGGGAAGCGAGGCAATCAACGAAAGCTGAGAACCGTCGAAGATTGCACCCTCGACAATTGCGACTTTCAGGCGCGGTTTGCCATCGTGTTTTGCGGCATAGTCCTTGAGCAGCTTCGCCGGCGTTATTGGGTCCGACGGCGGCGCAAAGACCACCGCCGTTTGCCCAAAGAGCTTGCGCTCATCGAACGAAGGCTGCTCAGTTTGCCGCAGCGCGCGCAGCAGAAGCGTGTTTTTGACCACGCGATACCGCGCGCCTTTGCTCTTGAGCAGGCGCCGCAATTCCCAATCATCGGCGACTGTCATTGTGGCGTTGTCCACAAAGTACAGTGCCGACGACTGCGCGATGGCGTTGGCAACGTCGGCTATGATCTGTGCTTTTTGTTCGCGAGTTGCCATAGATGCATTCCAAAATGTAACGGATGCGTTGCGTTTGCTTGCCTGCTTGGTGTCCACATCACCGCACTGGCAGCACGCGTATGATGATTGAGTGCGTAATAGCGTTCGTCGTTATGCGGTGGCTCCGGCGGGCATGCTTGCTTCGCTGACACGCACGCTCGGACCCATCGTTGAACTGAAAGCAATGCTTTTGATGTATTTGCCCTTCGCCGTTGCAGGTTTTGCGCGCAGGATGCTCTGATAGAGTGCAGCGATGTTGTCGGCAAGTTTGTCTATTGGGAACGAGCACTTCCCGACCGCTGCATGAACGATACCGGCTTTATCAACGCGGTACTCGATTTTTCCTGCTTTGACTTCCGCGACGGCTTTAGCAACGTCGAAGGTAACCGTTCCGCTTTTGGGATTCGGCATCAAGCCACGTGGACCAAGGATGCGACCGAGCTTGCCGATTTCACCCATAACATCCGGCGTGGCAATGATGACGTCAACATCGGTCCAGCCGCTCTGGATTTTTTCGATGTACTCAGCAAGACCGGCATAGTCCGCACCGGCATCGAGCGCTTCTTGATCTTTGGGAGATTTTGCCAGCACCAGTACGCGGACCGATTTTCCGGTGCCGTGGGGTAATGCCACCGTTCCACGCACGAGCTGATCTGCTTTGCGTGGATCAACACCCAAGCGAATCGCTACATCGAACGATTCGTCGAATTTGGCAGTAGCGGTCTGCTTGACAAGCTCTACTGCCTCGCGGAATGGATATTCTTTGGCAGGATCAATTTTTGCCGCAATCGCGCGGTAGCGCTTACCGTGCTTGTGTTTCATAAAGCCTCCTTGTGCTCCTGGCGATGCTCGCTCGCCGAGCATCTCGCACAATAGTGGTGGAACAAACGTTACGATTCAACGACAATGCCCATACTGCGCGCTGTCCCTGCGATCATCGAGACCGCAGCATCGAGCGAATCGCAGTTGAGATCATCCATTTTGATTTTGGCAATTTCTTCCAACTGGGCGCGCGTTACTTTGCCGACCTTATTGCGATTAGGCTGACCGGAGCCTTTCTCGACACCGGCGGCTTTCGCCAACAGGACGGCTGCCGGCGGTGATTTGACAACAAAGGTGAACGATTTATCCGCGTAGTAGGTGACCACCACCGGCACAACCATACCTTGCTGCTTGGCAGTCCGCGCATTGAACTGCTTGACGAATTCTGCGCCATTGAGTCCACGCTGACCGAAGGCAGGACCGACCGGCGGTGCCATGGTTGCTTCGCCTGCTTTCAACTGAAGCTTGAAACTACCGACGACTTTCTTTGCCATTTTGACTGCAACCTACGATGCGTTGAACTATTCGGGACGCTCGATTTCGACTTGGGCATAATCCAGCTCGACAGGCGTTTTGCGCCCCAGGATTGCCACTTCGACTTTGAGCTTTTGTTTCTCGTTATTGACTTCGGTGACAGTACCCGCGAAGCCTTTGAACGGTCCATCAATAATGCGGACCGGGTCACCGATTTGATAGGCATTTTCGATCGTTGCAATATCCTTTCGCTCCTCGATACGCGATAGGATACGCTTGACTTCATCGGGTTTGAGCGGCTGCGGACCCAGCCGATCATTGACGCCTAAAAATCCGACCACGCCAGTAATGCTCAGGATGATGTCCTGAAGTTTTTTATCGAGCACTGCCTCGATGAGCACGTAGCCGGGCAGGAAGTTACGTTTCTTTTCACGCCGTTTGCCGCGGCGAATTTCGAACACGGTTTCTTCGGGGATCACAATGCGCAGAACGCGCTCTTGCAAGTGGCGATGCTTGATTTCTTGCTCGATCGCTTTTTGAACGCGGCGCTCGTGTCCGGTGTACGTACGGAGGACGTACCAGCGCGGCGTTGTTTGTTGTTCGGTGATTGGATTGGTCATCGGGATGTCTCGCACGAGCGCACGTCGGATGCGTTAGTATAGCTGTTGCATGATAAAACTCATTGCCAGATCCACCAGCCACACAAACGCCGCGATGATCAAGCACGCGACCGTGACGACCAGAGTGGATTCACGAAGTTGTTCGCGCGTCGGCCAGGAAACTTTTCGCATTTCCTTGCTGACGTCGCTAAAGTAGTTTTTGATGCGTGCAATCATCGCAAGCTTGTGTGACAGTGCAACAATGCAGGGGTGGCAGGACTCGAACCCACAACCCGCGGTTTTGGAGACCGCTGCTCTACCAATTGAGCTACACCCCTGTCGCGAGCTGACGAGCGGGATTGAACCGCCGACCTCTTCCTTACCAAGGAAGTGCTCTACCAACTGAGCTACGTCAGCACTCGGCAGATGCAGCAAGGTGCAGCTTGCTGCGGCTCGAGCGGGAGACGGGGATCGAACCCGCGGCCCTCAGTTTGGGAAACTGATGCTCTACCACTGAGCTACTCCCGCGCTGCATGCGCGCGACACGTGTGAGCGGGAGACGGGACTCGAACCCGCGACCAACAGCTTGGAAGGCTGTGACTCTACCACCTGAGTTACTCCCGCCTCCAAAGCGTGGGCGGGGAAGGATTCGAACCTCCGAAGGCATCACGCCAGCAGATTTACAGTCTGCCCCATTTGACCGCTCTGGAACCCGCCCAGCTTTTGGGATTGCAAAAATACTACGCCATTGCCGTTTTCCCAAACACTCCACCAAGAGAGCCCCTTACGCGTTGCTGGAAACCAGGCGCTGGTTGCTCTCTACACGCTGGCGATAGGATGCCATCAGTTCAGTAAAAGCGGCAAAAATGTACCGGCTGTCGTGTGGTCCGGGCGCCGCTTCGGGGTGATACTGTACCGACATAATCGGCAACCGTTGGTGACGCAGCCCTGCAACCGTGCCATCGTTGAGGTTGATGTGTGTTACGTCCAGCTCCGGCGGTAGTCCTTCGGCTGCAACAGCAAAGCCGTGATTTTGCGAGGTAATTTCCACCGCCCCAGTCCGAAGATTCTTGATCGGATGATTGACCGCATGATGACCAAAGCGCAGCTTGAAGGTTTTCCCACCAAATGCTAACGCAATGATCTGGTGACCCAAGCAAATGCCCAAGAGCGGTATGCCGCTGTCGGCAAGATGGCGTACCGTTTCGATGCCATAATGCACAGCCGCCGGATCACCTGGACCGTTGGAGAGAACAACTCCATCGGGATGGTGTGCCAAAATCTCAGCAGCCGTTGTCGTCGCTGGCACAACTGTCACTCGGCACCGATGCTGCGCAAGCAGCCGCAGAATATTCTGCTTGACGCCAAAATCCACAACAACGACGTGATACTCTGGTGCTGGATACGCATCCAGCAGGTCGCCCTCGGCACGCTCAGGTACAAATGTGTAAGGACGCGATGTTGTTACCAACGGACACAGATCCAATCCTTCCATTGACGGTAGCTGCCGCGCTCGCTCAACCAATGCCTCGAGCGGCTCTTGGTGTGTGGTAATCAATCCGCGCATGGTACCTTCGCTGCGAAGGATACGGACCAGGCGCCGCGTGTCTATTCCTTCGATGCCAATTTTTCGGTGCTCGAGCAAATACTCGCTCAGCGTCGAGCGTGCTCGCCAGTTCGATACTCGACGACTACATTCGTGAACGATAATGCCTTCGACGTGTAGTGTATCGGATTCGCTAT
>JBBIUD010000047.1:0-9589 GCA_037440485.1 Chlorobiota bacterium | reverse complement strand
CTTCACACCGTCCGCCTCGGGCTGCAAGTCGGGCGCTGCACGACGATGGCAATAGCACACTACGACCGGTCCGTGATGACCGCACTCGATACGGTCGGGACAATTGTGTTCATGCCGATCGAATTCGACTACGACAGAGCAACCATTCGCCCAGAATCACTGCCATTGCTGGAGCGTGTTGCCGAGGCGATGAAAACGCATCCCCAGCTTCGCATTGAGGTCCGCGGACACACCGACGACCAGGGTTCGGAGGACTACAACCTGCGCTTGTCGCAGCGTCGGGCTGATGCTGTCGTGGAAGCGTTGGTGCAAATGGGCGTTGAGCGGAGCCGCTTGCGAGCTGTGGGCTTTGGCGAGTCCCGTCCGCTAGTCGAGAACACAAGCGAAGAACATCGCGCCCGGAATCGGCGCACAGAATTTGTCATCATCAGCACAGGTCAGCGCCCGTGATTGTTTCCGTCATTGTTGCCTACGATCGTCAGCGCGGCATCGGTCGCGCCGGAACACTCCCCTGGCATATACCGGCTGATCTTGCCTTATTCAAACGTGTGACATGGGGGCATCACATCGTCATGGGTCGGCGTACAGCGGAATCAATCGGTCGTGCGCTGCCTGGACGAACGACGCTGGTGGTGACACAGCGCAGCGACGGGCTTCCGCCCGGATGCTGTGCGGTGCCGACGCTCGAAGGTGCGCTGGCACAAGCTGCTGCCGCTGGCGAGACGGAATGCTTCGTCGTCGGTGGCGAAATGCTCTATCGCGCAGCGCTGCCGCTTGCCGATCGAATCTACGCTACCGAGATTGAGGGTGACTTCGAGTGCGACCGATTTTTCCCGCTGCTGGACCAAACACTATGGGAGGAACGTTTCGCTGCACCGGTGGACGGTGCCACACCGCCGGCTCGCTTTCGCATTCTCGAGCGGAACGGGCGGCACCTGCCGCCTCCGACGATTGCTACCGAATGGGCAAGCCTACATTGACCCCTATGGCAACGCTGAGCGTGGATGCAACCTGCGCTGAGTGGAGTAATGCACTTGCGTCGAGACCAGCAGTGAAACGAAAGTCGTTGGTTATCGGAAAACTCAATCCCGCTGTGAACGACGCCAACGGACCGTACTGGGTGTATCCGATCGAGGGCTGGACAAACGGCATACCACCAAGGATACGGACCTCTGGTTCGGTGAATGAGTACGTCAGCGCTAGCGACGAGACCGTCACCGTGGTGAGTGTTCCGCTCGGCTGCGCGATGTTGAGTGTGTAGGGTGCTCGGCGAAACTCTACGCCGATCCGATTGTTGTCGTCGAGGCGATAGAGGGCGGTGATGCTAAAATTCTGTGGCGTTGCAGCCGGACCGCTTGCGGATAGGAGTGAGCCGCGATAGGAAAAATGCGTCGTCATCAGAGCACTGTTGCCTTGGCTGGTTGAGTGCACCGGCAGATGGACCATCCCAATACGCCACCGAGCATTCCGCTGCATTGGTGATGCAGCAGTGATCGGCGTGTAGCGGTCGAGTGAAAATTCTTCATCGCTGCCGAACACAATCGGCGGAGACTCTGCTGATTGCTCTGCGCTCGTGCTGCTGCCGTTGGTTGGCTGCTGGAGGTTGCTTACCGAGGGCGCGGTATGGACGGGCAGAAGGCGGTGCGACGGTGCAGCCGCCAGCGAGCGAACCTCGACCGGTTGAGCAGGTGTCACAACTGGCGCAGCCGGCGGACTGTCGGTTCCGCGCCAGAGAGTCAACCCAATGGCGACCGTGGCGATGCCGCCAACCAGGCTCACGTACGGGATCAACCGCCGAACAAGCGATGGTGCCGGCGTCAATCCCACCGCTGCATACACCGCTTGCTTGATCTCCGGTGGTGCGACGGTCGTCAAGCGTTCTGCCTCGATGGCACGGTAGAGTTCGAGTGCTTGTTGAAACTCGCGCTGCAGGTCTGGATTCTGGCTCATTGCCTCGAACAGCTCCTGCTGCTGGCTCGGGGTTGTCTGTCCGTCGAGGTAGAGATAAATCAGCTCTGAGTGCTTATTCATGATGCTTGATGCGTGTTGATTTCACAGGGTGTTGATCCTCGCCTGGCTCGGATAAAGAGTGGTCCTGCCAGTACGGTTCGAGAATTTTTCGCAACTGTGCTTTAGCGCGAACAATCCAATTGCGGGCGGTGCTCAGCGGCACATCGAGCATATCGGCGACTTCTTGGTAGCTGAGATTGTTGTAGCATTGCAACACCACTGCCTCGCGGTAGTGCTCGGGTAATAGTTCCAGCGCCATTGTAATGAGCTGAGCAAGTTCGTTCTGTTCGATTGCTGCCTCGCCGAGCGGATTGGATGCCAGTGCTGTGTAGATGCTTTCGTCGAATTCGGTCGTTGGATGTGCGTTGCTGCTTCGTTTGACAATCAGGCATGTATTCCGCGCGATCCGCAGAAGGTAGCCACGAAGGTTGGTCATTTGCCGCTCCGGTGAAGCCGATTGCCAGAAAGCAATGAACGTATCCTGGCACGCATCGCGCGCGGCAGCAGGGTCGCCCAAGGTCTTCAGGCAATACAGATACACCCGCCCGCTATGGCGCGTGTAGAGCACCTCGAAGGCATCGTTGCGTTCCCGCTCGCTGCCACTGACGATGAGCCCGTAGAGAGCTTCATCGCTGAGCGATTGGTATTTGTTTCTGCGAAACGGCATGCGCGTCGCTCATGGTCGGTTCACACAGGAAGCAGCTTTTCTTGCCACAATAATACAACGCTGCGATACTTTGTTTCACTGGGGTGCCACGATTGCCCAAAAGAAACCATCCTGGTCGGTGCTGGTGCTCGGGTCGAATCGTCCGTACTGGAGAATGTGCCACCGACCGTGCGCTGCAAGCCACTGGCAGAGCTGCTCGCCTTCGGCAGGGAAGATACTGCAGGTGCAAATCAATGCTCGCCCTGTTAGCGCAAGCATCGGGAGATAGCGGCTCAGAATCTGACGCTGGAGCTGCTGCAAGCGCGGCATGTCTTCCGGTGCGAGGTGCCACTTGCCATCTGGATTGCGGCGCCACACACCCGAACCGCTGCACGGCAAGTCGAGCAAGAGTCGCTCGGCTCTGCCAGCAAGACGCTTGATGATTTTCGTTGACGTAATTGGGCGCGTCTCGATGATGCTCACACCAGCACGCGCAGCACGACGGCGTAGCTCGTCGAGCTTCCAGCTAGCTGTATCGAGCGCAATGATGCGCCCGCGATTCTGCATCAATGCTGCAAGGTGAAGTGTTTTTCCGCCGCTGCCAGCGCACGCATCCACGACGAACATGCCGGGGGCAACATCGAGCAAGCGTGCGATTGCCTGCGATGCAGCATCCTGCATTTCGAACATGCCTGCATGGAATTCCTCGAGCGCGAAGACGTTCCGATACTCGCCGAGCACGATCGCATCGGGTGCGCTTGGATGCGGCTCGGCGTCTATGCCCTGCTGGCGCAAGCGACCGAGCAAGGCATCGCGCGAAATCTTGAGTGTGTTTGCTCGAAGAATAATGCGCGGTTCCTGCTCGAAAGCGGCAAGCAGAGCATCCCACTGCGTACCGCATTGCTCGGCACCGTAGCGGTCGAGCCAATCAGGGAACGAATAGCGAATTGCTCGCGAGGGCGGATGCTCCCAGCGCTGGCGCAGCGTGCGTCGCAGCGGTATTTCGTGGCGGAGTATTTTCCCCAGCGGCATCTCTTGCAGTACCCACCAGGCGCGGATGCAGCGGCTAATCTGCGCTGCCGACAGTTCCTCGGTTTCGTTCAATGCCCAAACTAAACGCCGATAGTGCCGCACCACGCCATAGACGGTTTGGGCAATCAACCGGCGGTGTTCATCGCGGGGAGGTCGCTGGCGCAACAAGCGCTCGATGACGCGATCGGCATGCCGACCGCCGGTGAGAACGTGCAACACTGCCTGTGTCAATTCGCCGAGAAGGTGCTGGCTGCTTACCATGCCGCGCGCAGACGAATGCCCGTAGGGGTCGGTACCAGCATCCAGGCGCGGCGGTCATCCGATGGTTGACGAAAGGCGTATCCTACGGCAAAGCCAATGGTGCCACCGGCAAGAACGTCGCTTGTCCAGTGCCGGTCGCTATAGACCCGAGCGCTCATTGTGAGTGCAGCCAGTGCTGTGGCGGCGCCTCGGAGCAGCCAGCATTGGCTTCGTGCCCAGGCGATTCCTGCAATTGCTCCAGCAACGGTTGCATGTCCCGATGGAAACGACCACTGCCCATCGTCCCACCGAAACGGGAGCAGGTCGCCATCGCCCTGGTTGCGATCGGGTCGCGCTCGACCGATGGTGTACTTGAGCGTCGTTGTGATCGCGCCGGCGACCGCCAATGCCTCCAGGAGTTGCCGTCCGCTGGTGATGGTATGTTCCGAGCCGAAAGCTGCACCACCAGCGAGAAGACCAGCACTCACAGCAACCCCGCTCCAAAGCTCGCCGCCTGTGTTGCCAATCAGTGCCAGAGTCTCGAGTGTGCGGTTCGGTGGAGACGCGCTAACGGCAGAGCGAATTGCCAGGTCGGTACCGCTGAGCCAGACCACGGCTGCAAGGCTCCCCATGCTGAGTACGATTGTCGGTGCAGCACGGCGGGTATGCTGCGTGTGGTATCACCGGCAGCCAGTGCTGTTGCTGTCAGTATCAGTGCAAGAAGTCGGTGCATCGAAGATGTGTAGTTTTGACAATCGCAAAATTGCACGCTCGGTATGCGTTGGTCTTGGATTGTCGTTTGGTTCTGTAGCTGCTGGATGCATGCGCAATCGGTCATCGAGGCGCCGGTCAACGTCTGTGCTTTTGCTGGCATTGCACGCGGTGCCAACGAGGTACCGGCTGCACAGCAGCGGTGGGATATTGCCGGTGGTATCTCTGCGTTGGTGCGCGAAAGCCGCACGCGATTGCTGGCTGGTGAGCTGAATTTTTGGTACGCACGCACAAGCGCTGCTGGTGCGTTTCGGTATGCGACCGGTTCGATCGTTGTGGATGTGCGGGGGCGTGTAATGATTGACCTACCGCTGGAGCAGCCCACGACGCTCTTTGTTGCCGCAGGTGTGGGCGTTCTCTTTCCGCTCAACGATGTGATTTTGGCGCAGCCTCCGTCGCCAGCGTTCGAGCCGAACACACCAGCACTGGCTCTGCCGCTGACGCTGGGCGTGCGTGTGCTGACCGACACCCGCTACGGCGTGGAGCTGCGCGCAACGTACCTGCTGACAACCAGCGACAATCTCAACGCTCCGCACGATGGACAATTCGATGGGCTGCTGGCAATCCTGCTGGGAATTGTTCTGCCGCTTCAGTATTAGCGCGTGATAATTTGCACGTGTTTGTTCAACACTCATCGCGTGTGCACCGATGCGACCACCCCTTCTGGAACGTCAGCAGATTGAGCACTACCTTGCCGAGTATCCGCACTGGCGCCTGGAGGATGCGCCACCACCTCCGATGCGCATTGTGCGAGAGATTAGTGCGCCGACGTTCCTTGCTGCCGTTGGCTTGATCAATGCCATTGCACTGGCAGCCGAAAAGCTCGACCACCATCCGGACATTCTGCTCTACGGCTGGAACAAGCTCCGCATCACCAGCACAACGCACGACCGCGGCGGATTGACCGAGTTGGACTTTCGCCTGGCTGGAGAAATTGAACGCATCGTCGCTTAGACGTTCCAGAACTGCCGATCGAGGCTGCGATACTGGATTGCTTCGCTGATGTGTACAGCCGTGATGGCGGCACTGTCGTCGAGGTCTGCAATCGTGCGAGCAACCTTCAAGATGCGATCGTAGGCGCGAGCCGATAGTCCCAGCCGATGCATGGCAGCATCCAGCAGCGCGCGTGCCTGGGCGTCGAGTGCGCAGAACTGTTCCAGGTGCTTGGGTCCCATATCGGCGTTTTTGTAGAGACCCTCGATGCCGGCGAAGCGTTGTGCCTGCCGCTGGCGCGCCCGAACGACACGCTCGCGTATGACCGCCGACGGTTCGCCGCGCCGTGCAGCCGATAGCTCGCGATGGTCAACCGGCTGGACCTCGATGTGAATGTCAATGCGGTCGAGCAGCGGTCCAGAAATTTTTGCCATGTAGCGCTGAATTTGTTGTGGTGAACAGGTACACTCGTGCTTGGGGTTGCCGAAATTGCCGCAGGGGCACGGATTCATCGAACATACCAGCATCACGTTGCAGGGATACTCAACGCTCATCTTTGTTCGGGAAATGGTGATGCGTCGCTCCTCGAGTGGCTGGCGGAGCACTTCCAGCACGTTGCGCGCGAATTCGGGAAGCTCATCGAGAAACAGCACGCCGTGGTGCGCCAGCGAAATCTCGCCAGCGCGGATGGTCGTCATTCCACCGCCGACGAGGGCTGCATCGCTGATGGTGTGGTGCGGAGCGCGAAAGGGACGCTCGGTCACTAATGCTTGACCCGGTGGCAGCAATCCGGCAACCGAATGAATGCGCGTGGTCTCGAGTGCTTCCGCCAGCGTCAGCGGTGGCAGTATGCTCGGCAGCCGGCGCGCCAGCATGGTTTTGCCCGATCCCGGCGGACCGATCATGATGATGTTGTGACCGCCAGCGGCAGCGACTTCGAGGGCACGCTTGACGGCTTCTTGCCCCTTGACGTCGGCAAAGTCCGGCTGATGGTGGCTGCGCTGCTGCTGAAAGAGGGCAGCAGGATCAACCCGAATCGGTTCGGGCGCTAATTCGCCGGCGACTATAGCGACAACCTCGGAGAGCGTTTCGGCAGCCAGCACGTCGAGCGCCTGCGCCAGCGCTGCTTCTTCCGCATTGGAAGCGGGCACAATCATCCGTCGGAATCCACGCTTGCCGGCTTCGAGTGCTATCGAGAGGGCACCATGGATCGGGCGGAGCGAACCATCGAGTGCCAGCTCGCCAATGATGAGCGTTTCCTCCAGCGCTGCTGGCGGTACAATACCGGCAGCCGCGAGAATGCCGATGGCGATGGGCAAATCAAAACCCGAGCCTTCCTTGCGGACATCAGCGGGCGCTAAGTTGACGGTGATTTTTCGCTGCGGAAAGGGGTAGCCAGAGGATTTGATCGCTGCCATGACGCGCTCGCGCGATTCGCGGACCGCCGAGTCGGGCAAGCCAACCACGACAAAGCCCGGCAGTTGTTGCTCCAGGTGTGTTTCAACCTCGACAATGAACGCCGAAATGCCCACCACCGATGCCGACGACAGCCGCGCGTACACTGTGGGCTCCTCCGTGTGGAACAAACGCGCCCAAAATACGACCCGTCGGTCGGTGCTACCAAACCAGGACCACGCGGCGCAGGGGTGGTGCGGACATGCAGCGAAGCTCGACAGCATAGACGCCCGGCGGCAGTGGAAGCCGATGCTGCATGCCGGGAATGCGTTCCCACGCAACCAGCACACCGCCGAGGGTATAGACACGGAACTCGGCGTTCAGACACGACCGTGGGAGCGTAATGCTGAGCGCGCCGCCGGTTGTTTCGATTGAAGGCGTGGCATCATCATCGGAAGCGACCGACAAAATGCCGAGGCTTTGCAGTTGGAGTAGGAAGCCGTCGAAATTGCCAGCACTGGAGCCACTGACCGGTGCAAACGAGCTGCTGCTGGTTGTGCCCGCAACTAGGATGCTGCTATCGGGTGCCCAGCCGATGCCGCTGGGCATATCCGAGCCGGTGCCGCCGTAGAGCAGCGACGCAATTCGCCGTGTGCCATCTGGGGAGAAAAAGCCAACGAATGCATCCTCGGCGCCGGCTATCGCAGTGTTGTCGCTGTGCGCTAGCGGGAAGTCGCCCGAGTCTGTCCATCCAGTAACGAGCACGTATCCTTGAGCATCCATTGCCGCAGCGATGCAGCGATCGGAGCCAGTGCCGCCGTAGTAGGAGCCCCACAGGCGCGTTCCATCGGCATTGAGCACGGCGACGAATCCATCCCACTGCCCGCCGGCAAATTGGTTCTGCGCTGCCGATGCAGTGGCGATGTAGCTTTGAGCAGTGTTGGTGCCGTTGGTCATGCCGGTCAGCAGAATGAACCCCGACGGTGTCACCGATAGGCTGGTGATCGAATCTTGTCCGTCGGAGCCGTAGTAGCGTCCCCAGAGGCGCTGTCCGTTTGCGTCCAACCGGGCGATGAAGCCATCTGGTGGTGTCGCGCGCTGTGATCCTTCGCCAATGCCGGCTGCGATTGCCTGACCGGTGTTGGGGCTGGTCGTTGTGCCGGCAACAGCAAGGCTGCCATCGCTCAACAGCCCGATGCCGCTGATGTTGTCGAAGCCACGTCCACCGTAGTAGCTGCTCCAGATGCGAGCCGACAGTTGCGGCGTCAGCACGGCGATGTATCCGTCCTGGAGTCCGCCGAATTGCTGCTGGTGGGCGGTAGCGGTCAGCGTAGCACTGGTCGTGCTACCGGCCACGGCAACGCGTTGCGTGCTGAGCGCAATCGCAGCGAGCATGTCGTACCCATCACTGCCGATGAACGTGGCAGCGCGCCGCGTTCCACTCGATGGGTCAAGTGTGGCGATAAATCCATCGGCATCGCCACCACCGTAGTTAGGTTGCACGGTTCCTGCTGTTGTTGGAAAATTGGTCGAGCGTGTGATCCCGGCGACTGCGACCGCATCGGTTGTTGCGGCAACGCTTGTGGCAGCATCGTCGCTGGAGCCACCGATGAGCGTTGCCCAGGCGAGCGTCCCATCCGGCGAGAGTTTAGCAACGAACGCATCGCGCCCGGCAGCTCCGCTGCTTGCACCGGGAAAGTTCGGGCTATCGGTCCATCCAGCTACGACGATGCCGCTACTGGCGACTGTCATGGCGGCGATTGAGTCGCGCCCGCTGCCCCCGAGAAAGCGCCCACCCATTCCCCAGGAGGCTCCGTGCGTAGCGGGCTGCATGCGGTCTGCCGCCGGGAGAACAGCCAGCGTCCGCGGCGATGGTGACGCGATGCGGCTAAAAACCAGAGCCGTTCCATCCCATGCGAGCTTAGCTATGGGCTTACCCTGCCGCTGCCATTCCACTGCCGCAACGGTCCGCACGCCCTCGATAGTGCCGGTGGCGGTGTAGTAGTGCAGCATTGCCGGCTGCTGCTGGCGTGCAACGATGCTGCTGCTGTCGAGCCGAATCCGTTCGCCATGGCTGAGCAATAATGTGCCGTCGTGATAGACCACGACATCTGTTCCGGCTGCCACAAAAGCGATGTGCCGATCCCATTGCCCTCGGTTCTCGATCAGGTATTGCGAAAAAGCGACCTGCGATGTGTCAAGGATAACACACAGTGTCAAGAAAATAACGCGGTACATAACCGCCCACGGAGTACTCACGAGCAATTTTTTGACGGTGAATAATGTTGTGCTCAAAATTAGGGCAGGCGAGGGAGGGAAAGACCCTGAAACGAGTTCAGGGTGACGGAGGCGTGCAGGGGAGTGCTGGCAGTGCGTGTGTGCGCCTTCTACGTGTCATGCTGAACTTGTTTCAGCATCTGTTGCGTTTCGGTCGTCATGCTGAACTTGTTTCAGCATCTCTGGAGACCCTGAAACAAGTTCAGGGTGACAAGGTGCGGGCGTGCTGGCAGTACGTGTGTGCGCCTTCTACGTGTCATGCCGAACTTGTTTCGGCATCTGTTG